>JAVHLY010000005.1 GCA_031081585.1 Armatimonadota bacterium | reverse complement strand
CAGGAGGCCGTCGAGCCGCGCCAGACGCCGGATCGCGTCAAGCCCCGCATCCGAGGGTCGGGCGTAGCCGGGCCCGATGTAGTCGTCGTAGACCTGCACAGCCGCCTGGACGGGTGTCTCCTCGCCCAACCGGGCCCACCCGGCGGCCGCGAGTGTGGGGATCTCTCGAAGCAGCCGCTCTCGAGACCGGCTCACGCTGATGCCCACCACCTGGCAGTCGGGGAGCGCCGCCGCGACGCCCAGGGCGAGACCGGCACAGGTCGATCCGGTGCCCACCGCCACGATGACAGCGGAGGGACGAAGCCCCCGCTCGGCGCACTGGTCCGCCAGCTCCAGCGCGCACTCCAGGTAGGCCAGGACTCCAAGGGGGTTTGCTCCTCCCAGCGGCACGACTGCGGGGCGACCGCCGTGCTCCCGGTGGGCGCGGGCCAGGGCCTCCATGGCCTCGTCCGCTTCGGCGTCGGGGGCCTCGCCCAGGTAGTGGACGCGTGCGCCGAACAGGTGCGAGAGCAGGAGGTTGCCCCGAAGGTCCTGAGGGCGGCTGCCGGTGAGGACGAGCGCGCACGCGATGCCGAGCCGGGCGGCCACCGCCGCGGTGAGGCGGCAATGGTTGGACTGGAGGCCTCCCCGGGTGATCACCAGGTCGGCGCGGCGGTCCTCGCCGAGGATGAGGTCGAGCTTTCGGACCTTGTTGCCGCCCAGGCCGATCGGCGTCAGGTCTTCCCGCTTGATCCACACCTCGCGGCCGAGCTCCGCCGACAGCCGCGGCAGGGGCTCCAGGAGCGTGGGGCCCGGGAGGAGACCCAGGCGCGGCAGGCTGCTGAGCCGGGCCCGGAGGTCCGCCCCCACCCCCATGGCGTTCAACCGGCCTCCGGCGGGTCCCCGCCCAGGAGCCCTCGCAGGGCGAGGTAGTAGACTTCTGCCGCTGCGAGGACGTCGGAGAGCGCCATCGACTCTTCCGGGCGATTCACCTGCGCCGTGGTCCCAGGGCCGTAGATGGCCACGGGGATGCCCGCCCGGGCGAGGTGGGATCCGTCCGTGCCGTAGAAGACCAGCGGCTGCCAGGCCCCTACGCGCGGGGTGCGGCCGACGACATGGCGGTGCGCCGCGACGACAGCGCGCACGACCGGCGAGGTTGCCGGGACGAGGAAGGGGTACTGCTGGCAGAACGCGGGCGGTTCGCTCAGGACCACCTCCACGCGCACCCGGGCACGGTGGGCGGCGGGCCTCAAGTGGTGCAGCAGGTCTCGGCGCACCGAGTGCGGCGTCATCCCTGGGACCGTCCGGACGTCGATCAGGGCTTCGCACCGCTCTGCCAGCATGGACGGCAGGGTGCCCCCCCGGAGGACACCGATGTTCAGGGTCGGGAGTCCGGGGAACGAGGGGTGCGGCCGATACCGAAGCACGGACGCATCCAGCCCCGACAGCATGCGGACCATGGCCTCGACGGCGTTGCGGCCCGACGCGCGCTGGGAGACGTGAGCCGAGCGCCCTTCCACGACCACCCGGACCTGCGTCACGCCTCCGTGCGCCGTCAAGACGGTCAGGGCGGTGGGCTCACCCACGATGGCCCAATCCGCCCGGATGCCGGCAGCCAGGAGGGCACGGGTGCCCAGCCCGAGGGCATCGCACTCGCTCACCACCGCAGCCAGCAGGACCGTCCCGGAGGCTCCACGAGGGACGCGGTGGAGCCGGCGGATGGCCTCAAGGTAGGCCGCCAGGGCCGCCTTCATGTTGTTCACGCCGGCGCCGATGAGCTCGTCCCGGCGCACGCGGAGGCGGTAGGGCGCGGTCCGCCATCCCGGCGGGAGCGGCAGGGTGTCGAGGTGACCATTGAGCATGACGGTGGGACCGCGGCCAGTGCCGACGGGCAGCCGGCCCAGGACGTTGAAGCGCTCGCCCACGCGTTGCAGCTGGACCTCGAGCCCCATCTCCCGCAGCCGCCTGGCCATCCACCGACCGATCCGTGCCTCGCCACCGGAGGGGCTCGGAATACGCACCAGCTGGGCCAGGTCGCGGAGGAGGCGCCGTCGGGCACTCTCGGCGCTGCGGCCGGCAACGCCGGCGCGGGATCGGCCAGGTGTTCCGGCGCTCATGCGGCCGGCAGAGCCAGCGCCCGTAAGAGGGCGTGGAATCCGCGAACCGGCCCGGGGGAGGGCAGCACCGCCAGGGCCTCGGCCAGGATGGCCGCGTTGCTGCTCACCACGGGCCGCCCCACGGCTTCAGTGACGGCATCCAGCAGCGGGAGGGTCACCAGGCCCGTGCAGCTCACCAGCACCGCGTCGACATCACGAGCCGCGGTCTCGATGGCCTCCCGAAGGCGCGGCCCGGGGGTCCGTTGGAGGGTGTCGTCGTCCACGGCGGAGTCATACAGGCCGAGCAGGCGCTCGACCACGAAGCCTTCCTCCTGGAGGAAGGTGGTGAGGCGTGCGTTGATCTCCGGTGGATAGGGGGCCACGACGCCCAGCCGGACCGCCCGCAGGCGATGGAGCGTGCGAACCACCGCCGCCGAGGCCGTGAGGGTGGGCACCCCACGAGCGAGCAGCGCGAGGCGTTTGAGCAGGATCTCATGGCCCCGCCGTCCCCGGTAGAAGCTCGCACTGGTGCACGCCCACACGATCACGTCGGGGTGGACAGGCAACAGGGTCCGGATCGCCCCCGCCACCCCCCGGGTGGCGGCGGCGAGTCCGGCGTCGTGGACCCCCGTGTAGCGGACCCGGGCGACATGGTAGTCGACGTCCTCGGGGAGCGCCCGGCGCATCTCCGGTTCGAGGACTTGATCGCTTTCGAGCACGATCAGCCCCAGGCGTCCCGCGCGAGCGTACATGCCTACGTCCTCCGTTCCAGCAGGAGGTGCCCGCCTTCGAGGCGCCGGGCGCCCCACCCGGGGGGCACCCAGGTGGTCGCGGTCCGTTCCTCGACCACCACGGGTCCCTCGAGCGACCCCGTCGTGGGGACGGCGGCTCTGGGGAGGAACCGGCACGTCAGAGGTCGCTGGTGTCGGACCACGCCTTCCGCCTCCGGGGGGCGGTCGTGGGCCAGGTCGGCCTGCAGTCTGGGGGGATGGCGGCGCACGCGCGCCTGCACCCGGGCGTTCACGACCTCCACCCGGGACTCTGATTCGGCGAAGCCGAAGCGAGTCTGGTGGGCGTGGTGGAAGCGCTGGACGGCGTCCTCGAGCCGGTCCGGGTCGACGAGGATCGGGAGTTCGTAGGCCTGGCCTTCGTATCGCATGTCGAGGGCGAAGGCGACCTCCGGGCGCCCGTCGACCCCCCACTGCGCAAAGTCGTCTTGCGCCTGCCGGGCGAGATCCTGCAGGATCCTCCTGAGACCGTCGGAGGTCAGCGAGTCGCCGGCCAGGACGGTGCGTTCGTACTCCCGTAGGAAGTCCGCACAGAGCAGCCCGTAGGCCGAGAACGCCCCGGGGAAGGCCGGGATGACGACGCGCCGGATCCCCACGTCCTCGGCGACGGCTGCCGCGTGCAAGGGGCCGGCTCCCCCGAAGGCCATCATGGTGTAGCGACGCGGATCGTATCCCTGGTCGACGGACACCAGGCGAACGGCCTGCGCCATGCGGGCGTCCGCAATCCGCCGCACCGCCTCGGCGGTCTCCTCGACCGGCAGATCGAGACGCTGAGCGATGGGTCTCAGGCTTCGACGTGCTGCGTCGCCGTCGAGGGAGAGGTGCCCGCCCAGCAGGCGACCGGGGCGGAGGATGCCCAGGGCGCAGTTCGCGTCGGTGACGGTGGGGTGCTCTCCCCCACGGCCATAGCACGCGGGCCCGGGGTGGGCCCCGGCACTCTGGGGGCCGACCTGCAGGAACCCCCCCGGGTCCACCCAGGCCAGGGACCCTCCCCCTGCGCCTATCGTGAGGATGTTGAACATCGGCAGCGCGACCGGGTAGCCGTTGAGGCTCGAGCGCATGGCCACCTCAGGTCGCCCCCCGGTGATCAGGCAGACATCCGTGCTGGTGCCGCCCATGTCGAAGGTGATCAGGTGGCTCTCACCGAGGAGCCGTCCCAGAGCCACCGCACCCAGCACGCCTCCGGCGGGGCCGGAGAGACAGGTCCAGACGGCGAGCTCAGCGGCGGCCCTGGCGGGGAGCACGCCGCCATTGGACTGCATGAGGAGGACCTCCCCCCGGAAGCCCGCCGCGCGGAAGAGGTGGGCAAAGCTCTGGAGGTACCCTTGGACGACCGGAGCGACGTACCCATTGAGCACGGCGGTGCTGAACCGGTCGTACTCGCGGAAGCGCGGGAGGACGTCGGCCGAGGCACTGACGTACACCCCCGGCAGCGCGTCAGCGATGGCGGCGCGGGCCGCCCGCTCGTGGGCGGGGTTGCGGTAGCTGTTGAGGAACGCGACGACCACGGACTGTGGCCTGGCCCGGCGGAGGGCTCTGAGGACCCGGGCGAGGGAGGCGGGGTCGAGGGGATGCACGACACGGCCGTCGGCGGCCATGCGCTCGCGGACCTCGAACCGCAGGTCCCGAGGGACGAGAGGCTCGGGTTTGCGGTAGAAGAGATCCCAGATGTCGGTGCGCTCCTGGGTCTGGAACTCCAGGACGTCCCGAAACCCCCACGTGGTGACGACGGCGGTCCGGGCGCCCTTGCGCTCGAGAATCGCGTTCGTGGCCACTGTTGTGCCGTGCACGATCGTCGTGACACCCTCGAGGGAACCGGCCAGCGTCCGCGCGCCGGTGACAGCGCCGGCGGCTTGATCGTCGGGGGTCGTGAGGATCTTCTCCACGCGAAGCTGGCCGTCCGCATCGAGCCCGACGACATCCGTAAACGTCCCGCCCACATCGATGGCCAGGATCAGAACCTGCTCCGCGCCCGCCTTCACGGGTCTGGCTCCCCTCGACGGCGGAGTCGGGGCCGGGTGACCTTCCCCAGCCGGACATCCTCCTGGGCCCGCGCGGGGTCCCGCTCCAGGGGAGGCCCGTAGCCGCCGCCACCCCCGAGGCGTACCTGCACGAGGTCGCCGGGTTGGACGGGGCACTTGATCTTCGACGGAAGCCGTCGGCCGCGTCCGCGGCGGATGAGCCGGAAGGCCCCGCAGGTGCCATCTCCCCCTCCCGCCAGACCCCTCGGAGGGAAGCGGTGCCGGTCCGCGTATCCGAAGAACTCGACGCCGTCGGCCAGCACCCGGTACTCGCGCACCGCCCCCAACCCGCCGCGGAACTTCCCCGCCCCTCCCGAATTGGGGAGCAGCGCGTAACGCTCCACGCGCAGGTATGGGTGGTCCAGCTCCAGGGCTTCCACCGGCGTCACGCGGCAGTTGGAGAGGGGGGCATCGAGACCGTCCGCCCCGTCGCCCACGGGCGTTCCGCCCCACCCGCCGCCCAGGTCCTCGATGAAGATCCAGTAGCGTCCGTCCGCAAATCGTGAGAATCCGCTGGTCGTGTTGACGTGGAACCCGAGAGCCGGGACCCGATCCGGCATCGCCTGGGCCAACGCCAGCAGGACCGCGTCGAAGATGCGATAGGCTCCGCACATCCGGGCGCGCACGGCGAAGGGCGGCGTGGGGTTGAGCAACGAGCCCTCCGGGACGAGGATCTGGATAGGGCGATAGCATCCGGCATTGGCGGGAATGCGCCGGCCACCTGAACTCAGCGCCATCTTGATGACGCTGTAGGTCGTCGAGTAGGTGGAGCCCAGGGGCACATTGATGAACTCGGGGACCTGGGGGTGCGTCCCCGTGAAGTCGACGAGCAGGTCGGACCCCTGGACGGTCAGCGTCACCCGAATCGGGATCGGGTGCCGGGTGAAGACTCCGCTGTCAATGACGTCCTCCGCACGGTACACGCCATCCGGAATGCCGGCGATGCCCTGCCGGATCAGCCGCTCGGCATAGTCCAGGGTGGCCTCGATCCCGAGGCGCAGGGTGGAGAGGCCATACTGGCGTGCCAGCTCCTGAAGCCGGGTCGCACCGACGTGGTTGGCAGCCAACTGGGCCCGAAGGTCGCCGATGGTCGTCTGGGGTGCACGGACGTTGGCCGCGACGAAATCGTAGAAGATGCCGCCCGGGGCGAAGTCCCGGTCGGCGTTGAGCCTCAAGCCCGGCAGTCGCAACCCTTCCTGGAAGGTCTCGGTGGCGTCGAAGGTCAAACCGGCAGACGCACCTCCAATGTCCACGTGATGGGCAATGCTTCCCGCGAAGCCCAGGAGCTCTCCGTCGACAAAGACCGGGGTGAAGATGATGATGTCCTGCAGGTGCTGGCCTCCCTGGAAGGGGTCATTGATGACGAAGACTTCCCCCGGGGTAATGGTGCCGAACTTCCGCAGACACGCCGTCAGTGGGAGGGAGAGGGAGCTCATCTGCACGGGAATGTGCTCCGCCTCGGCAATGATCCGTCCTTGCGCGTCCAGGAGGGCGCAAGAACAGTCGCGCGCTTCGCGGATCACCGTCGACCGCGCGGCGTGGAGGAGATTTACGCCCATTTCCTCGGCAATGCGATGGAGGGCGTGCTGGAGAATGGTCACCGTCGCCGGGTCCACGAGACCTGTCATCCTCATCGTCGGCGGTCCTAGCCTCTGATGTTCGCGTGATCCTCGAGGATCACATTCCGGTGGATGATCTTACGCAGAAAGGCACGCGTCCGAGGGTTGGCCGGCGCGGTGAACATCCTATGCGGCGGGCCCTCCTCGACGATGCGTCCCAGGTCCATGAAGAGGACGCGGTCGGCCACGTCCTGGGCGAATCCCATCTCATGGGTGACGATGATCTTGGCCATCCCGGTCTTCGTGAGGCGCTTGATCACGTGAAGGACTTCCTCGACCAGCTCGGGGTCCAGGGCGGACGTGGGTTCGTCGAAGAGCATGATGCGGGGATTCATCCCCAGCGCCCGGGCGATGGCCACCCGCTGCTGCTGCCCACCACTGAGCTGGGCGGGATAGGCTTCCACCTTGTCCTCCAGGCCGACCTGGCCGAGCAGCTCCAGTCCCTTACGGTGAGCTTCGTCGCGGCCAAGGCCCTTCACCCAGGTCAGCCCGACGGTGACGTTCTGCAGGGCCGTCAGATGCGGGAAGAGGTTGAAGCGTTGAAAGACCATGCCCGTGGCACGTCGAAGCTGCCGCTGCGCCTCGTCGATCTGGCGGTGCGTCAACGTCTCTCCCCGGGCTCGCCGAAACACCCTCTCACCGTTGAGGCGGATCTCCCCCTCGTCCGGCAGCTCCAGCAGGTTCACGCACCGAAGGAGCGTGCTCTTCCCCGATCCGCTCGGGCCGATGATGACCACCACCTCCCCCGCCTCGAGCCTGAGGGAGACCTCCTCGACAGCCTGCACCCCGCCGAACCGCTTCGAGAGTCCCTGCAGTTCGAGGAGAGGAGCCACGACTAGGCCCTCGTGCCTTGGGTGGTCCGTCGTTCCAGCGCACCCACCGCCAGCGAGAGGGGGTAGCTCATGATGAAGTAGATCAGGGCCGCCAGGGCGTAGATCTCAAAACTCCGGAAGGTCACGGCCACCCGCAGCTGGGCCTGGCGCAGGAGTTCGGAGACGGCGATGGTGGCGGTCAAGGCCGAGTCCTTGAGCATGGAGATGAAGTAGTTTCCGACCGGTGGGAGGATCACGCGGATGGCTTGCGGCAGGATGATGACGTACATCAGGACCCACCACGACATGCCGATGGAGAACCCGGCTTCCCACTGCCCCCGGTCGATGGAGAGGATGCCCGCGCGATACACTTCGGCCAGGTAGGCCCCGTAGTTGATGCCCAGTCCGAGGACAGCGGCCGTGAAGGGTTCGAGGCGAATCCCAAACTGCGGCAGGCCGTAGTACAGGAGGAAGAGCTGCGCCAGCAGCGGGGTGCCGCGGATGAGCTCGATGTACCCGACGGCACCCCACTGCACGACGCGCGCCCGGCTCATGCGGCAGAGGGCTGCCACGAGCCCGAGGACGAGGCCCACCCCCATGGCGACGATGGAGATGTTGATCGTCGTGATGGCACCCGCCATCAGGAAGGGGAGGGCATCACGGATGACCTCGAGCATCTACTTCGCCGGGTAGAAGGGGACCCCGTACTTGCCCAGGATGCGGGCGATGGTGCCGTTCTGCACCAGTTTGGTCACGGCGGTGTTGATGGCTTCGAGCAGCTCTCGGTCCGCCTTCCGGAGCCCGACGCCAGCGTTGAAGCGCTCCTCGGGGATGTACTCTTTGACGATCTTGATGTTGAGCGTCGGGTCCTTCTTCAGCGCCCACGCCGCGCTGGGAGCTTCGAGGTACGCGGCCTCGATGCGCCCGTTGTTCAACTCGAGGATGATCGTGTTCTGGTCCGGGTAGACGACCAGCGTGGCGATGCCCTTCTTGCGCAGGTACTCGACGGTCACCGAGCCGGAGAGCACCCCGACCCGCTTGCCCTTCAGATCTGCCAGCCCCCGGATCGTCGTATTGTCCTTGCGCACGAGGATGGTCTCACCCGACCCGTAGTACGGGCGGGAGAAAGCAATGACCTTCTGGCGTTCAGGCGTGATGAACATCCCGTCGATGATGGCGTCGCAACGCTTGCTCGTGAGTGCGGGGATCAGTCCGTCCCAGGTTGTCCAGTGATGGCGCACGGCCACGCCCAGCTCGCGCGCAATCGCCTGCGCGATTTCGACCTCGAACCCCGGCGTGCGCTGGTCGGAGCTCGAGTACGGAAGGAGGCCGTCCACGGCACAGACGGTGAGGACCCCGGCCTTCTTGACACGGGCGAGGGACCCGTCCGCCGCTCCAGCGAGTCCGCTCGGCCCCAGGAGAAGCGCTGCCACCACCCAGAGCGCCAGCCACGTACGGTTCACGCTGTACCGCCTCCCTTCTCAAGCGCATCATGGTTCCCGAGCCCTGACGGGCCGGGGACGCCAGCGGCCAGTCCGTTGCCTGTGTGTCGGCTCCTCACCCCCTCTCCAGCAGACCGGCCCGGTGGAGCATGGTCTCCAGAGTCAGGCTGGTTCGCCGCCCCTCGGCTCCCAGGCGCCGGCGGACCAGCGAGGCCAGGACGTTGCAGAGACTGAGGCCCGCCACGCACGCGGCGGGTACGTCATCCGCACTGACCAGGAGGAGCTGGTGTGCGAGCGGGGCCAGCGGGCTGCCGGGGCTGTCGGTGATGGCCAGGACGTGGAGCCCTCGCTGGCGGGCGAACTCGGCCGCCCGGACAGTGAGGCTGGAGTAGCGCGACATGGCGATGGCGACGAGCACGCCACTGCCCTGGGCGGAGGCCAGCGGGTCCAGAGCCGTTCCCCCGCGGGCTTCAAGGAGGAGCACGTGCGGGCGGACCTGGCCGAGGTGCAAGGCGAGGAAGAAGGCCAGCGGGTATGATCCGCGGAGCCCCATGATGTAGACGACGCGCGCCTGCGCCAGCGTCTGCGCCGCGCGCACGACGCTGGCGACCGCGAGCCTCGACCGGGTCTCACGGATGCTGGCCTCGTCGACGGCCATCAAGCGGTCGAACAGTTCTCCCTCGGCCCGGACGCCATGCAGGTCGCGACGGATCCGGTCCACGGGGTGGAGGTCCTCGTCCAGCACTTCCCGGACGGCCCGCTGGAGGTCTGCGTACCCCCGGTAGCCCAGCGCCATGGCGAGGCGTACCACGGTGGAGTCACTGACTCCGGCCAGGGCGGCGACCTCCTCGGCGGACAGGAAGGCCAGCCGTCGGTACTGGCGTGCGAGGAGGTCGGCGACGCGGCGTTGGGCAGCGGGCAGCCGTTGGTACGCGCGGGCGAGCAGCGCAGAGAAACGCTCGGACTCTACCGGATGGGTAGTCGACGGGGCAGCTGTGAGATGAGGCCGGGCAGGCATCGTGAATGCATCTCTTCAATCTGAGAGCATCCTGGAATAGTTCCATTCAGCAACCAGCCCGGCGATTCCTCCTCCGGGTTTCCGATGCGTGTGCCGGCTTGGCCCTGGGGTCTTGTCCCGCAGCCTGTCAGAGGTGGGTCAGGGGGCGCTCGCCTCGGGGCTCCCTGCCTGGGGTCGAAGGTGGCGCGAGGGAAGGGGAAGGGGTCCGAGAACCAGGGGACATCCCCTGGACCAGGGTGGCGGTCAGCACGGCGAGCGCGCTCCACCGCCCCGGGGCGACGTCGGGGGCATCACGGGGCCTGGGGCCCCCCGCCGGCGCCCCTGCGCATGGCCGGCACGCGCCTTCACCCGCGCAGGGTGGCGGCGACGTCCTGGATGGCCTGGATGTGCTTCGCGGGCGAGTCCAATCCGGCGCCCATGGTCGTCACGCTGAGGTGCGTTCCCCCCATGGCGCGCCAGGCCTCGTACCCCGCGCGCCACCCGTCCGGGCCCGACTGGTAGGCGATGCGCCCTTCGATCCCGAAGGCCGCAGGGTCGCGCCCCGCCTCGCGCAAGAGGGTCCGCAGCCGCTCCACGATGCCGCGGTAGGTCTCCAGGTTGGCGGGCGGTCCCTGGACGGTGGAGGTGCGCAGCGTCCCCCCGGCCATCCACCCGTCGGCCAGTCGGGCGGCGCGGCGCAGCGCCGGCTCGGCGTGCCCGCCCATCCAGAGCGGGATCGGCCGCTGCACCGGCAGCGGGTTGATCCCCGCCTGGGTGATGCGGTGCCAGCGCCCCTGGAACGTCACGACCTCCTGCGTCCAGAGCAGCCGCAGGACGCGCACCTGCTCGGCCATGCGCCGGCCGCGCGTGTGGAAGTCCATCCCCAGCGCCTCGTACTCCACCTCGTTCCACCCGATGCCCACGCCCAGGCGCAGGCGGCCGCCGGAGAGGACGTCCACCTCGGCGGCCTGCTTGGCCACCAGCGCGGTCTGGCGCTGCGGGAGGATGACGATCCCGGTGGTCAGCTCCAGGCGGCGCGTCAGCCCGGCCAGGAAGCCGAAGAGGACGAAGGGCTCGTGGAAGGGGTGCTCGACGGTGTAGGGGCCGCGCCAGCCGGGACGGGGGACGGCGCCCAGCACGTGGTCGAAGGCCAGCAGGTGGTCGTAGCCGGCCGCTTCGGCGGCGCGGGCGAAGTCGGCGATGGCACCGGGATCGTTGCCGATCTCGGTCTGGGGGAAGATGGCCCCGAGGCGCACGGGCTCGCCTACCCCTGGCGGTCGTCCCGGTCGGCGCTCCCGCCCGCGCCGGACGCTTCCGTCCCGCCGCGCACGCGCATCACCTGCTCCGGGGTCTGGCCGAGCAGCAGGCGGCCGAGCTTGCGGTGGCCGACGGTGAGGTAGTGGCGCCGCCACACCTCCGCCACCTCCTCGCGCGTGGTGGCCGCGTCCAGGTCCGCCTTCACCTGTCGCAGGTAGGCGAGTTCCTCGTCACGGGACCGGAAGACTCGAGCCATCGTACCACTCCTGGGGGTTGGCTTCATCCAGGCTCTTCGCCGCCCAGGGGCCGGGGGCCTGCGGACAGGGCGTCGAGTTTCCCGGGACGAGCTTCACGTCGACGTCCAGGGTGGTCTCCCGCCACCCGTAGAGGAGCGCCGTGGCCCCGCCCGTGAAGTAGACGCGCGCCGGCTGCGGCACCCGTCGGCCGCAGCAGGGACCACGCGGCGCCGGGGGCGAAAGGTGCTGGAGACGGAGGCTTCCCGTATGGCGACGCTGTCCGAACACCTGGCGGAGTTCGTGGTGACGGTGCGCTACGACGCCCTGCCGGACGCGGTCCGGGCCATGGCGCAGAAGACCGTCCTCGACTGGGCCGGGGCGGTCCTGGCGGGGGCGGCTCAGCCGCCAGCGGCGATGGCGCGGCGGGCGCTGCTGCCGCTGGGCGGCCGACCGGAGGCCGAGGTGGTGGCTACGGCCGCACGCACCGATGCCCTGCGGGCCGCGCTGCTCAACGGCCTGGCCGCCCACATCGTCGAAGTCGACGACCTCCACCGTCCCTCCACGACCCACGCCGGCGCGCCCGTGGTGGCCGCGGCGCTCGCGGCGGCGGAACGCGCAGGAGTCTCGGGACCGCGCCTGCTGGAGGCGGTGGTGGCGGGATTCGAGGTGGCGGTGCGCGTCGCCGAGGCCGTGAACCCTTCCCACTATCGCTTCTGGCACACCACGGCCACCTGCGGGACCTTCGGCGCGGCGGCCGCGGCGGCCAAGGTCCTGGGGCTGGGCCCGCGGGACACCGCGCAGGCCCTCGGTTCGGCGGGGACGATGGCCGCGGGGCTGTGGGAGTTCCTGCGGGACGGCGCCATGTCCAAGCACCTCCACGCCGGGCACGCGGCCCACGACGGCCTGCTGGCCGCGCTGCTGGCCCGCGAAGGCTTCACGGGCGCGCGGGCCATCCTGGAGGGGGAGCAGGGGTTCTTCCGGGCCATGGCCGCCGAGGCCGATCCCGGCCGCGTCACCGACCGCCTGGGCGAGCGGTTCGCCATCACCGAAAACAGCTTCAAGCTCTTTCCCTGCTGCGGCCACACGCACGGCGCCATCGTCGCCGCCCTTGAGGTCCGGTCGCGCGGCGGGGTGGACCTGCCGGTGATCGACGAGGTGCGGGTAGCAACCTACAGTGCAGCCCTCCAGGTTACGGGCAACCCCGACCCGCAGACGCCCTACCAGGCGAAGTTCAGCCTCCCCTACACGGTGGCGGCGGCGCTGCGCTGGGGGCGGGTGGGGCTCGGGGAGTTCGAGCCGGCGGCGCTGGCGGACCCGGAGGTGCGCGGTCTGCTGGGGCGCGTGCGTGTGGCGGTCGACCCCGCCTTGGACGCGCGCTACCCGGCGGCCTGGCCGGCCCGCGTCACCGTGCGCCTGAAGGGCGGGCCCACCCACAGCGCGCTCGTGGAGCAGGCCCCGGGAGAGGACGGCGCGGCGGTGCCCTACGAGGCGCTGGCGGCGAAGTTCCGCGACCTGCTCGCGTGGGCCGTCGGGCAGGTGGGAGCGCAACCGGCTGAGGACCCCGGGGGGACGCTCGCCGCCGACGCGCTGCGCGAGCGCTACGCGGCCGTCCCCGAGGCGGTGCGGCAGCTGGCCGCCGTGGAGCGCCTGGGACCCGGGGCGCTGTGGGGCGCAGGCCGGGGCGCAGGCCAGGGCGCAGGTGTGACGTCGCCCACCCGCGGCTGACCGTGGCCGAGCCCTTCCGCCTCACCGAGGAGCAGCAACTCATCCGCGACTCGGTGCGCCGCCTCTGCCAGCAGTTCCCGGACGCCTACTGGCGGGAGCTCGACCGCACCCAGGCCTACCCCGAGGCCTTCGTCGAGGCCCTCACCCGCGCGGGGTGGCTGGCCATCCTCATCCCGGAGCGCTACGGCGGGGGCGGGCTCGGCATCACCGAAGCCTCCATCGTCCTGGAGGAGATCAACCGCTCCGGCGGCAACGCCGCAGCCTGCCACGCGCAGATGTACATCATGGGGACGCTGCTGCGCCACGGCAGCGAGGCCCTGCAGCGCACCTACCTGCCGCGCATCGCCTCCGGCGAGCTGCGGCTGCAGGCCTTCGCCGTCACCGAGCCGGCGGCCGGATCGGAGACCACCCGCATCCAGACGCGCGCGGAACGGCGCGGCGACCGCTACGTCGTGCACGGCCAGAAGGTCTTCATCTCCCGCGCCGAGCACTCCGACCTGATGCTGCTGCTCGCCCGCACCACCCCCTGCGAGGCGGTGGCCGACAAGACGCGCGGGCTCTCCCTCTTCCTGGTGGACCTGCGGGCGGCGGTGGCGCAGGGCACGGTCCAGATCCGGCCCATCCGCACCATGCTCAACCACCACACCACCGAGCTCTTCATCACCGACCTGGAGGTGCCGGCCGACCACCTGGTCGGGGAGGAGGGGATGGGCTTCCGCTACCTCATCGACGGGTGGAACGCCGAGCGCATCCTCCTGGCCGCGGAGTGCATCGGCGACGGGCGGTGGTTCATCGACCGCGCGACCGCTTACGCGCGGGAGCGGGTGGTCTTCGGGCGGCCCATCGGGGCGTACCAGGGGGTGCAGTTCCCCCTGGCCCGCGCCTACGCCCGGGTGGCGGCGGCGGACCTGATGCGCTGGCAGGCCGCGACGAAGTTCGACCGCGGGGAGCGGTGCGGCGCCGAGGCCAACATGGCCAAGCTGCTGGCCGCGGAGGCCTCCTGGGAGGCGGCCAACGTCTGCCTGGACACGTTCGGGGGCTACGGGTTCGCCGCAGACTACGACGTCGAGCGCAAGTTCCGGGAGACGCGGCTGTACAAGGTGGCGCCGGTGACGGACAACCTGGTCCTGGCCTACCTGGGGCACAACGTCCTCGGGCTGCCCCGGTCCTACTGAGCCGCATCACAACGGAGATATGTCGTTGTCAGGGAAGGAGGGACGGCGCATGGCGGCGCGGCGCGCGCGGCGGGAAGGGCGCTACTTCGAGGACTTCGCCGTGGGGGACGTCTACGAGCACCCCTATGGCCGCACCGTCACCGAGGCGGACAACATCTGGTTCAGCGCCCTCACCCTGAACGCCAACCCCCTCCACATCGACTACGCCTACGCCGCCCAGACGGAGTTCGGGCGGCCGCTGGTGAACAGCGCCTTCACGCTGGCGCTGGTGGTCGGCCTCTCCGTCGAGGACATCAGCGAGAACGCGGTGGCCAACCTCGGGTGGGACCGGGTGCGCCTGCCCCACCCGGTCTTCGTCGGCGACACCATCTACGCTGAGAGCGAGGTCCTGGAGACGCGGCCCTCCCGCTCCCGCCCGCACGCGGGCATCGTGCGGTTCCGGACGCGCGGGTACAACCAGGAAGGGACGGTGGTCATCGAGTTCGAGCGCACCGTAATGGTCTACCGGCGGGGCGCCTCGCCTCGCGGCCTTCGCCCGCGGCCGCGCCCCTCGCCCCCCGAGGCCCCCTCCACCGCACCTGCGCAGGACGACCCGTCCCCGCGCTAGTGGTGTACCGTGGAACCGGACCGGCGGCCGCTGCATGCCGCCGCAAGGCTTCGCGCGAGCGCCTGCCTCCTGGGCCTGTGCAGGCGGCCGGTCGGCGATCGAGGAGCCGTGATGCGTTTCCGGGTTGGTGAATCGCACGTCCGCACCGTGGGATCCCGAGGAGCCCGCGCCCGCGGGGTGGCGGCGGCCGCCCTCGCGGTCGGGCTGGCGGCGCTGACGTCGTGGAGCTGCGCACCCTCCGGCGCGACGCCCCGCCGCGTCAGTGTCGTCGCCACCTACTCCGTCATCGCCGACCTGGCCCGCCAGGTGGCCGGCGACCGGGCGGAGGTCCACGCCCTGGTGCCCGTGGGCACCGACCCCCACACCTACGAGCCGCGGCCAGGCGACGCCCGCCGACTGGCCGAGGCGGACCTGGTCCTCTACAACGGCCTGAACCTGGAGCTGTGGTTCGACCGGTTCGTGCGCGGCTCCGGCACGCGGGCGCGCATCGTCGTCGCCTCCGACCGCGTGACGCCCATCCTGATCCAGGACCCGCTGAGCCGGTTCCAGGGCGCTCCCGATCCCCACGCCTGGCTGGACGTGCAGAACGTGATCCGCCACTACGTGCCCACCATTCGCGATGCCCTGATCGCCACGGACCCCCAGGGCGCAGCGGCCTACCGCGCCCAGGCCGAGCGCTACCTGGCCGAGCTGCGGGCGCTGGATGCCTGGATCCGCCAGCGGGTGACAGCGATCCCGCCGGAGCGACGCAAGCTGGTGACCACCGAGAACGCCCTCCACTACTTCGCCGCCCGCTACGGCTTCGAGGTGGTGGGCTGGATCTACACCCTGGCCCCGGAGTCCGAGCCGCCGGCACGGCGTATCGTAGAGCTGGTGGAGCGGATCCGGCGCGAGCGCGTCCCCGCGCTCTTCGTCGATCTGACCCTGAACCCGCGGCTCATGGAGCGGCTGAGTCAGGAGACCGGCGTGCCCATTCGCGGCGCGCTCTACATCGACTCCCTGGGACGGCCGGGGAGCGGCGCGGACACCTACGTCGGGATGATGCGGGCCAACGTGGAGCTCCTCGTCGCCGGGCTGGGCGGTGGGCGGCCGTGACCCCGGCAGGAGCCACGGCGCCCGCAGGGACTGCCGCCCCGGCCGTCGAGGTCACCAACCTCAGCGTGACCTACGACAGCCACCCGGTGTTGCTCGGGGTCAGCCTGCAGGTCGGGCCGGGAGAGGTGGTGGGCGTGGTCGGCCCCAACGGGGCCGGGAAGTCGACCCTCTTCCGGGCGCTGGTGGGGCTGGTGCCGCTGACCACGGGGACGGTGCGGTTGCTCGGCGGCCCCGTGGAGCAGGGGCGGCGCTGGGTGGCTTACCTGCCCCAGCGCGAGGCGCTGGACTGGGACTTCCCCGTGGTGGTCTGGGACGCCGTCCTGATGGGCCGCTTCCCGCACCTGCCCTGGGGCCGGCGGCCGGGGGCGGCCGACCGGGCCGTGGCCGCGCGCGCCCTGGAGGCGCTGGGCATCGCCGACCTGCGGGACCGGCACATCGGCGAGCTCTCGGGCGGCCAGCAGCAGCGCGTCCTGCTGGCGCGGGCCCTGGCCCAGGAGGCCCGGGTGCTGCTGCTGGACGAGCCCTTCATCGGCGTGGACGCCGCCACCGAGGCGACGATCCTGGCGCTGCTGCCGCGCCTGCGCACGGAGGGCCGCACGGTGCTGGTGGTGGACCACGACCTGGTGCGCGTGCGGGAGACGTACGACCGCGTCCTGCTGCTGAACCAGCGCCTCGTGGCGGCGGGACCGCCGGGGGCGGTCCTCACCGAGGACCTCCTGCGCGCCACCTACGGCGGCCGCCTGGCGCCGCTTGAGGCGATGGTCGGCGCCGAGGGGACGGGGAGCGGATCGTGAGCGTGCTGCAGGAGCTCGCCACCGCGCTGGGCTACGCCTTCGTCCGGCAGGCGCTGCTGGCGGCGGTGGTGGTGGGGACCGTCTGTGCGGTCATGGGCAGCTTCCTGCTGGTGCGGCGGTGGGCGCTGCTCGGCGACGCCATCTCCCACGCCGTCCTCCCCGGCGTGGCCCTCGCCTTCCTGCTGGGGTGGCCGTACGTCGTGGGCGCGCTGGTGACCGGGCTGCTCACGGCGCTGGGGATCGGGGTGGTGGAGCGCCACACCCGGCTGAAGCAGGACGCGGCCATGGGGCTGCTCTTCATCACCGCCTTCGCCCTCGGTCTGGCCATCATCAGCCGCATCCGCAGTCCGGTCGACCTCTTCCACGTCCTCTTCGGCAACGTCCTGGCGGTCAGCCGCGGCGACCTGGTGCTCACCGCGGTGAGCGGGGCGGTGGTCGTGGGCACCATCGCCCTCCTCTACAAGGAGCTGCTGCTGTGGGCCTTCGACCCGGTGATGGCCGAGAGCGTGGGGCTCCCGGTGCGCCGCCTCCACTACCTCATGCTCCTGCTGACCTCGCTGACCATCGTGGCCGCGCTCCAGGCGGTGGGGATCGTGCTGGTGGTGGCCATGCTCATCGCGCCGCCGGCCACCGCGGCCATGTTCAGCGACCGGCTCCACCGGCTGATCCTGGGGGCGGTGCTGGTCGGCGTCCTCACCGCGGTGACGGGGTTCTGGCTCGCCTACGTCCTCGACATCGCCTCCGGAGCGACGATGGTCCTGGTGGGGGCCGGGCTCTTTGCAGTGGCCGCTCTCTTCGCGCCGCGGCGCGGTGTGGTGGTGCGCGCGCTGCGGCGGCGGCGCGCCGCGGCCCAGGCCCGCCTGGACGACTACCTCAAGGCCCTCTTCGCCGAAGACGCCCGGGCCACGTCGGTGGCCGTCCTGGCGGCACGGGTGCGCGACTCCGCCGAGGGCGCCATCGCCGTGGTGCGGCAGCTGGCCCGTCTGGGGCTCGTCACGGAGACGCCGGAAGGGGTGCGGCTCACGCCGGCGGGCCGCCGCGCCGCGGCCCAGCGCGTGCGCACCCACCGCCTGTGGGAGCGGTTCCTGGTGGACCGCGCCGGCATGCCCTGGGACCAGGTGCACCAGGCCGCGGACCGGCTGGAGCACGTCGCCCCGCGGCGCCTGACCGAGGAGCTGGCCCGCACGGTGGGGCCGCAGGCCACCGACCCGCATGGCGCGCCGATCCCCACCGCCGAAGGCGAGGTGGCCCGCCCGGCCGAGGAGCACCTCCTCTCGGAGCTGCAGCCGGAGCAGGCGGGCACGGTGACGCGCGTGGAAGACGAGGACCCCGAGGTGCTGCGGCTGCTCGAGGCGACGGGGCTGGTACCGGGGCGGCGCGTGCGGCTGGTCAGGGCGGAGCCCGACGGCGTGCGCGTGGCGGTGGGCGACGGGGAGATCGCCATCCCGCGGCGCGTGGCGCGCAGCGTCTACGTGATGCCCGGACGCTGACCCGCCGTCGGACTCCGCCGCCGCCCGCCATCGGGCGACCACCCGATCGCCCGCTCCCGGCCCTCCCGCGCCGGTCGGTGGAAGCCCTCAGACGGGAACCCAGGCCCGCCTCGGTTCCGATGCCGATGGACAATCCACTCACCAACCGATGACGCGGGGCCTGCCCCGACGGCTATGGATAGGCGTGAGGCGGGCTGCCGCCGGGGGCTCATCCCGGCTGGCGAGCAGGTCGGAGGGAGCGATGACACAGCGCGCTCGGGGGATTCGTCTTCTGGCCGTCGCGGCGGTCGTGGCGCTGGCGGCGGCGGGGTCGGCCTGGGATGTCCCCGCCAGCGGTGCGGTACCGTCCGTGGTACAGGCCGTGCTGACCTCGCCGCCGACGGTCCCCCCGCCGGTGCGGCGGGGGCCGGCGAAGGTCCTCGTGACCTTGGAGACCACCGAGGTCACCGGGGTCCTGGCCGACGGCGTCCGGTACCCGTTCTGGACCTTCGGCGGCACGGTCCCCGGTCCCATGATCCGGGTCCGGGTGGGCGACGAGATCGAGCTCCGCCTCCGGAACAGCCCACGCAGCAAGCAGATCCACTCCATCGACCTGCACGCGGTCACCGGCCCCGGAGGCGGCGCCGTCCTGACGCAGGTCGCGCCCGGCCGGGAGGCGGCGTTTCGCTGGAAGGCCCTCAACCCGGGCCTGTACGTCTACCACTGCGCGTCGCCGCACATCCCGACGCACGTCGCCAACGGCATGTACGGCCTGATCCTGGTGGAGCCCGCGGGAGGGCTGCCGCGCGTGGACCGCGAGTACTACGTCATGCAGGGTGAGTTCTACACCCGGGGCGTCTTCGGCACGCAGGGCCTTCAGGCCTACGCCTCGGACAAGGCCAGAGCCGGCCAGGCCGAGTACGTGGTGTTCAACGGTCGGGTGGGGGCCCTGGCGGGCAAGGGAGCCTTGACCGCGCGGGTGGGCGAGCGCCTCCGCCTCTTCGTGGGGAACGGCGGCCCCAACCTGGTCTCCGCCTTCCACGTCATCGGCGAGATCTTCGACCGGGTCTACCTCGAGGGTGGGATCGGCGGGACGCCCACCGCCAACGTCCAGACGACGCTCATCCCGCCCGGGGGCGCGGCCATCGTCGAGTTCACCGTGGAGGTCCCGGGGACGTACCTGCTGGTCGACCACAGCATCTTCCGCATCGACCGGGGTGCCGTGGGCACACTGACCGTCCGGGGCCGGGGCAGGCCGGGCATCTTCGAGACCCTGCCCTGAGGGCGGATCCCTCGTCAGGTCGTGCTGTGAACACGGAGGGAGCTAGCGGGCCCGCACCCAGGCGTGCAGGGGGTCGTCCCGGTAGGCCAGGCCGCGTTCCTCGCCCGCCAGCGCCCACAGGTAGTAGAGCCGGTACCCCGGCGCGGCGGCCGAGGGGTGGTAGCCGAAGGGGATGAGGACCACGTCCCCGTCCTGCACCCGGTAGGCCACGTCCAGGTTGCGTTCGGCGCTGTAGACCACCTGCACCCCGAACCCGTGCGGCGGGTCCACCTTGAAGTAGTAGAGCTCCTCCAGCGGGAGCTCACGGCCGGGCACCCGCTCGTCGTGCTTGTGGGGCGGGTAGCTCGACCACTCCCCGGGGTCGGTGAAGGTCTCGCCCACCAGCAGCCGCCGCGCCGCCACGCCGTCGGTCACCACGTCGTGCACCTGCCGCCGGTAGCCGGGGGCGCCGCGCTGCTCCACCCGGACCGCCTCGGGCGTGACCACCACCGTCGGCGGCTCCTCGCGCTCCGCAGCCACCTCCTCCTTGACGGGAGTGCGCAGGACCACCGCCTCGGCGCTCCCCACCGCCTCCACCTGCAGGATGCGCCGGGGCGGCACGTAGACGGCGCTGGCCCGGTCCTGGAAGACGCTGCGCCGGGGCCCGATCTGGCGTCCGCTCACGTAGGGACCGCCGAGGGCCAGCGTCCCGGTGAGCAGCACCAGGACCGCTTCCTCCGCTTCGGTGACGAGGCGGTAGCTTTTGCCGGCATCGAGGCGCAGCAGGCCCAGGGAGAGGAAGCGCAGGTCCTTGCCCGCCGTGACGACGGGCGTGAAGCCGGGGCGCTGCGGTGGCCGCAGGTGCAGCGTGGAGACCAGGTCGTCACCTCCCGCCGGCGGAGGTCGGCGCTCCACCCCCGCCCCGGACCGTCTTACTGCCGAGGTACGCCGCCTGCACCGCAGGGTCCTGGCGGATCGCCGCGGGAGGCGGCTACCGCCCGGTACGGTGCTCACGCGCCGGGCGCCGGCGGCGGATCGCCGCCAGGACCTGCGCGTAGGGGTCTGTCTGGGGCCGGCGCTGCCGGATGGTGGCCAGGGCGCCCTCGAAGGGTTCCCCCAGCACCCAGTGGAGGTAGGCCAGCGCCACCGACGGGGAGCGGCTCACTCCGGCAGTGCAGTGCAGGTAGACCCGGTGGCCGCTTTGGAACAGCCGGGTGAGCTCCGCCACCGCCTCGTCGAGCCGCTCGATGAGGGCCTCCGGCGAGAAGTCCTCCACCGGGATGTTGCGCCAGACGAGACCCAGGGCGCGGGCCCAGCCTTCCACCTCCTCCCGGCGCAGCCCCAGCGCGTCCAGGTCGCGCGGGGTCTGCAGGCTCAGGACGGCGGTGATGCCCGTCGCGTCCTTCAGCAACGCCAGGTCCGTGGCGGACCGGGGCGCGGTGCCGATGTAGAGGTCCGGCGTGATGCGGGCCACGTCCGACTCGACGGCCCGGGAGAGGTCCTGCGGGTCGGCCGGCTCCACCCGGTGGATCTTCATGCGCGGGCCTCGCCGTCCGCGGCCCCGCCGTGGGCGCGCGGGCCAGCGGCGAAGCGGGCGATGCGGAAGAGCCCGATGTCGTGCGCCGTGCGGCCTTCCAGGGCCAGGTCGGCCAGGATCTCGCCGACCACCGGCGCGAACTTGAAGCCGTGGCCGGAGAACCCGCAGGCCACCACCACGTTCGGGTGGTCGGGGTGGGAGTCGATGACGAAGTGGGCGTCCGGCGTCATCGTGTACAGGCAGGTGGTGACGTCGAGGAGCCGCCCGTCCGCCGCCGGCATGTAGCGGCGGACGAACGCCTCGCGCAGCGCCTCGACCTCCCGGGGGTCGACCTCGCGGCGGACCGTCTCCGCCGTCGTCGGCGCCCCGGCGGTGACGTGCTCGGCGATCTTCACCCCGCTGTCCCCGAGTTGCGGAAAGCCGTAGTAGAGGCGCTCGCCCACCATCCAGATGTAGATCGGGCAGCGCTCCGGGGCGAAGGCCTCCGGCAGGGCCGCCGGGCGGAACCAGGGCACCACCTGCCGCTGCACGGTGAGCTCGAGCCCCAGCTCGGCCAGCAGGTGCGGCGCCCACGGGCCCGGGGTGAGGACCAGGAGGCCGGCCTCGTAGTCCCCCCGCGCCGTGCGCACGGCCACCCCGGTGGGCCCGGCCGCCCAGGTGAGCACCGGCTCCTCGTGGTGCAGCTCCGCGCCGGCTCGCGCCGCCTCCTGCAGGGCGGCCAGGATGGCTTCCTCGGGGAAGAGCACGCCGGCCCGCGGTTCCAGCACCCCCGCCATCTCGTCGTCCGGCTGGAAGACGGGGAAGCGCCGCCGCACCTCCCTGCCGTCGAGGAGCTCGTGGGCAAGCCCGTGGGTGCGGGCGCTGGCCAGGGCCCCCCGCACCAGCACGCTCTCGGGCCGCCCCAGCATGATGCCGCCGGTGGTCAGGAGGAGGAGGCGGCCGCAGGCGCGCTCCAACTCGGCCCACAGCTCGTAGGCGCGCTGCACCAGCGGGACGTAGGCGGGGTGTTCGAAGTAGGCTTCCCGGATGATGCGCGAGCGGCCGTGAGAGGCGCCGCGGTCGTGAGCGGGCGGGTATCGGTCGAGCCCCAGCACCCGCCGGCCGCGGCGCGCCAGCTGCCAGGCCGCCGCGCTGCCCATGGCCCCCAAACCCAGGACGATGGCATCGTAGAGCATTGTTTCCCTCTTCGGCGGTGGCCAGCGCGGCCCTCTTGTCGACCGGGCCTGCAGGCGTGGAATGGTGACGATTCGGGTATACCAGCATGGTAGAATTGCTCGTCAACAGGACGACCGTGGTGCGCCTGCGCCGCCAGGCGCGGGCCTGGGGGTGAGACTGCCGGTGGCGGGGTGGGCTCCCGGCCATCTCTCCAGGAGGTGAGCGCATGCGCGTCCCGCGGTTGCTCCTTGCCTTCGTGGCCGTCGCGGTCGCGGCGGCGCTGTCGGTCCTGCCGGTGGTGGCCGGCGGTCCGGCCGCCGACCGTCCCGTCCAGGTGCCCGCCCCGATCGACCCTGAGGCTGCGTTGCGCCAGGCCGCCGCCTCCGGCGGTCCGGTCAAGGTGGTCGTGCGGCTGAGCGACGCGCCCGTCGCCGCCCGCTTCGGCCCCACGCCACGGCTGGACCTCGCGCGGGGCGACGTGCAGGCCTACGCCCGCCAGCTGGCGGACCGGCAGCAGGTCGTCCTGAGCCGCATCCAGGCGGTCGCCCCCGGGGCGCGGGTGCTCCAGCGCTTCAGCCTGACGCTGAACGGGTTCGCGCTCGTCGTCCCGGGCAGCGCCATCCCCGCCCTGCGACGCGTGCCCGGGGTGGCCGGGGTCACCGTCGCCCGGGAGTTCCGCCCGGTGATGAACGTCAGCCTGCCGCTCATCAACGCCAGCGCCCTGTGGAACGACCTGGGGGGCGCCCGGCGCGCCGGCGAGGGCATCCGCATCGGCGTCATCGACACCGGGATCGACATCCGCAACCCCTGCTTCGGCGACAAGGGGTACCAGGCCCCGGCGGGGTTCCCGCGCACCGACAACCCGGAGAACGCGGCCTTCGTGAACAACAAGGTCATCGTGGCGCGCGCCTACCCGGCCGAGGGGCCGGACAGCGCGCGCGACACCCACGGCCACGGCAGCCACGTCGCCGGGACGGCGGCGTGCAACCACCGCACCCGGGCGACCTTCCAGGGGGTGCGCTTCGAGATCAGCGGCGTGGCCCCGCGCGCCTTCCTGGGCAACTACAACGTCTTCCCCAACGAGGCGGAGTCCGCGAGCGACGAGCAGATCATCGCAGCCATCGAGGACGCCGTGCGCGACGGCATGCACGTCATCAACATGAGCCTGGGGGGCGCGGCCCTGCCCAACGTCGCCGACCCGCTGGTGGAGGCCACCAACAACGCGGCGCGTGCCGGCGTGGTGCCGGCGGTGGCGGCCGGCAACTCCGGTCCGGGCGCGCAGACCATCACCTCGCCGGGGACGGCCCCCGGGGCCATCACGGCCGGCGCCAGCACGAACCCGCACTTCGTCGGCCAGCCGGTCTCGGTCACGGCGCCGGCCAACCCGCCCGCCGACCTGCAGAACTTCGGCGGGGCGGCGGGGGACTTCCGGACGTACGACACGCAGACCGAAGCCCTCTACGCCTGGTGGGCCGGGACCACCGACAGCCCCGGCACGGCCTGCACGGCCACCGATCCCACACCGGCAGTCTCCGTCAGGGGGAAGATCGCGCTGATCGCCCGTGGGGCGTGCACCTTCACCGAGAAGATCACCAACGCGCAGAACGCGGGCGCCGTCGGGGTGCTCATCTACAACAACGTCGCCGGCGACCCCGTGGCCATGGGGCACGCCGGGGGTCCGCTCCCCACGATCCCCGCGCTGATGGTGGCGCGGGACAAGGGGGTGGGGATGCGGGAGTGGTTCCAGAGCCACCAGGACACAGCCGCGGTACGGGTGGACCCCACCTTCGCGGAGTTCCTCACCCCCAACGCCGACATCATCGCCGGCTTCAGCTCGCGGGGCCCCACACCCTTCGACTTGCACATCAAGCCGGACGTGGCCGCCCCCGGCGTGAACATCCTCTCGGCGATCAACCAGCCCGCCGGCTTCGCCTTCTTCCAGGGGACGAGCATGGCCACGCCCCACGTCGCCGGGGCGTCGGCCCTGCTGCGCCAGAAGTTTCCCACCTGGCACGTCGACCAGATCAAGTCCGCCCTGGTGAACACCGGGAAGCGGCCGGTCTTCGACCACGTCCTGGGCACCCGGCCCACCGGCGTGATGACCCGCGGCGGCGGGCGCATCGACCTGGCCCGGGCGCGGGACCCGCGGGCCACCGCCCGGCCCGCCCACGTGAACTTCGGCGTGGTGGCGATCGGGCAGCACGAGGAGGTGGTAACCCTCACCGGCGTCGGCGCGGGCGGGTCGTGGAGCGTGACGGTCACCGGTCCCTTCCGTCCCGACGGCTCGCCCGCGGCGGGGGTGACGGTGAGCGTCCAGGCAGCGTCCATCACGCTGGCCCCCGGGGCCTTCGCCGACCTGCGCGTCACCGCCCGGGTGGCCATCGGGGCCCGCGGGCAGTACGAGGGGGACATCGTGCTCACCGGCACGACCACCCTGCGCATCCCCTACTGGCTCAGCGTCGGCCCGCCGTAGTCAGGCGGCAGGCGGCGATGACGGAGGGGCCGGCCGCACCGGGGGCCGGCCCCTCATCACTCCTGGCCGGGTCCCCGGCCACTTGGTGCGGCACCCCGCCGCCCCGCCGATCCAAGAGGGACCGGCCTCGCCCGGGGCGAAGTGCCGAGCGTTCCTCCACGACATCGCCCCCAGGAGGCCCGATGACGACTCCTCCGGCCCGTCCCTGGCATGAATTCCGCACACGCATCGCCCTGGCCATCGCTGCCGTCTCGGTGCTCGGCGCCGTGGCCGCCTGGCACGCCGCGGTCACCGCCAGCGCCGCTACGGACCTGGACCAGCAGGCGGTGCAGGAGCGGCTGCGCTACGAGCTGCGCCTGCTGGAGCAGGAGGGCATCGTCAACCAGGACCTGCGCTTTGCCGTCCGCTACCAGGAGCACCTGAAGGCCTGGCGGCTGCTCCGCCGGGCGGCGGCGGAGGCGCGGGCGACCCCGCCGTTGGCCCGGGCCCTCGACACCCAGGCCCACGCCGAGCTGGCCCTGGCCCGCGCGCTGCGCCCCTACTTCCGCGGTGCGCAGGTCAGCTTCGGCGACGGCGACGGGACCTTCTCGTACGACCGGGCCTACGTGTTGCGCCAGAACCTGGCGCACGACAGCGTGCTGGCTGAACTGCGCCCCGACGCGCTCCGCGTCCAGGCGGAGCGCGCCCATCTGCGGGCGTGGTGGCTGGTCGGCGTCGTCACCCTCTTCGTCGCCGCCCTGGTCCTGCTGACCCTGGCCGAGCTGGGCGGCGCCCGGGTGCGCGGCCTCTTCGCCCGGACCGGGACGGGGCTGGCCGGCGTGGCGCTCGTCCTCTGGGGCGTGGTGGGGACGGTGACGCGGTGAGTCGCCCGCCGGACCGCATCGAGCTGCCGGACCCGGACGAGGTGCGCGAGCCCTTCGCCCGGTTCCTGGCCATCTTCATCGTCGTCACGACCTTCCTCGGCGCCCTGGTCGGCTTCCAGGAGAGCTATGCGGAGATGCGCGCCGACCGGGCGGCGGTGGAGGCGCAGGACCTGGGCGTGCGCGCGGTGGGGGAGCTGCTGCGGGCGCAGGACCTGGCCAACGTCCACCTGGAGACCTACGCGCTCGTGGACGAGCAGCGCGCCCGGGAGGCGAACGCCCGCCTGCAGATGGTCGCGCAGGACGTCACCACCCCGGGCCAGCCGCGTGACACGTTCCTGCGGACGATGGCCCGGTCGCGCGCGCTGGCTGCCCGCACGGCGGAGCTGACCGACATCCGCCTGACCGGGCCGGAGGGCCCGCTCCGGGACGCTGCGTTCCCCCACCGGTTCTTCGTGCAGCGCCTGGCCCGCCGGCACGAGCTGCTGGCGCTCCAGGACGCCGCCAACGAGGAGGACGCGGCCTGGCGCCGTCAGGCCAACACCTACGCGGCGGCGCTCACGGCCTTCGCCGTGGCCGTCTACCTGGCCGGCCTCTCCCTGACCCTGCGCACCGGCGTGACGCGCCTGCTGGCCGGGGTGGCGGTGGGGCTCGTCGCCGTGGGGACGGTGCTGGCCGGGCTGGCCGCGGCCGCGCCGCCGCGCCGCGCCCCGGCCGCCGCGGCCCGTGCCTACGCCGAGGGGATGGTGGGCCACGCCCTGGCCACGACCCCCGCCGCCTACCTGGAGGCACGGGCCCACTTCGACGAGGCCATCCGGCTGCGCCCCACCTTCGCCCGCGCCTACCTGGACCGGGCGCGGGCGTCCTTCCGGAGCGGCTCACCGCAGACGATGGGGATGCTGAGCGTCACGGGGCCGAACGAGTTGCGCGCCTCGACAGCCGACCTGCTGCGGGCCTACGACCTGGGCCTGCGGTCGACCCCGGTCATGCACAACCTGGGGTTCGAGTTCTTCCTCCAGGCCCTCCTCCCCGGGGCCGACCGGGCCGCGCTGCTGGCGCGCAGCGTGCGCTTCGCGCAGGAGGCGCTGCGCCTGGCGCCCGACGACCCCATCCTCCACTACAACCTGGGCGTCGCACTGCTGGCGGCCGGGCGCACCGGTGCGGCCGAGGCCGCCTACACCTCGGCGGTGGAGGCCACCCGCGTCCTGCGCGTCCAGGGACCCGACGGTCCGCGCGAGGAGCCGCGCGGCAGCGGCTACCGCCGCTCCGCCGTGGCGGGAGCACTCACCGACCTGGAGATCCTCCTGCGGGCGCGCCCCGACCTGGGGGTCGAGGTGCGGCGGATGAAGGAGTTCATCGTGCGCTCGGTGTGGCCGCCCGACGCCGCCGCCCGGGGGGCGGAGGTGCGCGTGGCCGACCTGCGCGTCCACCTCTTCCCCGCCACCCTGCAGTGGATCGGCCGGCTCGAGGGCTACGATCCGGACCGGGACACGCTCTTCGTGCAGTGGTACCACCTCGATCCCGGTGGGCGGGGCTGGTCGGGGCTGCACCGCGTCTCGGGCGCCGTACGCCCTCGCGTCAACCGCCGGGGGGAGTACTTTTGGGAGGTGCACTACCTACCGGCCACCTCGCCGCCTCGCTGTCTGCCAGCGGGGCGCTACCGGGTGGAACTGTACGGCAACGGCCGTCTGGCCGGGACGGCCGAGGCGGCGGCGGAGGATGCCACTTTCGAGGGGGCGGCCCTGCCCGACCTGAACCTGGCCCTCTGTCGCCCGGTGGGGTGGGAGCGCTGGAGACGGTCCACGTTCGGGTTCGCCGGCGGGTACGTGAGCCCGGAGGGGACGCGTGGGGCGCTGCTCTTCCGCTACCACCCGCCGCTCGCCCTCGCCGCTGGCGCGGGCCAGCCGCAGGTCACCGCGGCGCACGTGGCAGCGACGCTGCGCATCCTCACGGCTGCCGGCGTCTTCCCGGCGCAGCCGGCGTTCGTCCGGCCTAGCCGCACTTCTTACTTCCTGGGGATCGGGGCCGTCACCAAGGGGTGGTACGCCTACGGGGCCGGGAGCGAGCGGGGCCAAGTCTACGTGGGGGCCGGACTGCACCCCGAAGACGGTGCGGTCCTGGTAGGGCTGGTCTTCGGCCCGGAGGACTACTTCCGGACGCCCGAGCCGCTGCGGATCTTCGAGTCCTTCATCGTCCTGGAGTCCTACCGCTAGCGGGATCGGGCGGTCACGGCCCCGGCCGCGCCGGCGCACCCGCCGCCCGGATGGCGTCGCGGACGATCTCGACGATGCGGTCCACCTGCGCCTCGGTGACCACCAGCGGCGGCGCCAGCAGCAGGGTGTCGCCGATGGGGTACTCCCCTGCGCTCCCCACCCGGATGCGCGTGAGCAGCCCCCGCCGGCGGGCTTCCGCCAGCACGCGCGTGCCGTAGCCCAGCGCCGGCGCCTTGGTGGCCCGGTCGGCGACGAATTCCACCCCGCACATGAGCCCGAGCCCGCGCACCTCCCCCACCGCCTGCAGGTCCGCCAGCGCGCTGCGCAGGCCCTCCAGCAGGCGGTGGCCCATCACCGCCGCCCGCTCCACCAGGCCCTCCCGCTCGTAGAGCTCCAGCGCCCGCACCCCCACCGCACAGCACGTCGGGTGGGCGGAGTAGGTGGCGGCGTGCATGAACCGCTCCGCCGGCGGGGCTTCCAGGATCGCCCGGTGAATGGCCCGCGAGACCATCACGCCACCGAGCGGCAGGTACGCGCTCGTCACCCCCTTGGCGAAGGTGACGAGGTCGGGCTGCACGCCCCAGTGGTCGAGGGCGAACCAGCGCCCCGTGCGGCCGAAGCCGGTGATGATCTCGTCGGCGATGAGGAGGACCTCGTAGCGGTCGCACACCTGGCGCAGGCGCGGGAAGTAGTCCGGCGGCGGGACGATCACCCCGCCCGCTCCCATGACCGGCTCGGCGATGACGGCGGCGACGGTCTCCGGCCCCTCGCGCTCGATGGCCTCGGCCACGGCGTCCGCCGCCTGCCCCGGGTGGCGGTAGGGGTAGGGCGGGGTGACGTGCACGAAGCCCGGGACGGTGGGGCGGAACATCGTGTGGTAGGCGGGGATGCCGGTGGCCGACATCGCCGCCAGGGTGACGCCGTGGTAGGCGTGCCAGCGCGCAATGACCTTGGTCTTCTCCGGCCGCCCCCGACGTCGCCAGTAGTAGCGGGCGATCTTGAAGGCGCTCTCGTTGGACTCCGCACCGCCGGTGGTGAAGTACACCCCGGAGAGGTTGGGGTAGGCCAGGCGGATCAGGCGCCCGGCCAGGCGCGCCGCCGGCGCGTTCGTCAGGCCGACGTAGGCGGAGGCGTAGGCCAGGCGGCGCATCTGCTCAGAGGCCGCCTCGGCCAGCTCCGGCCGCCCGTGCCCCAGGTTGACGTTCCACAGCGAGGAGAGGCCGTCCAGGTACTCGCGCCCCTGGGCGTCGCGCAGGACGGCGCCGCTGCCCTCGGTGAGGAGCAGCGGGGCCTCGTGCTCCTGGGGGTGGTGGAGCGGGTGGATCAGGTGGGCCTGGTCGGCTTCGAGCAGCGCTGCGGCGTCGTGGCTTGTGGCGGTGTCGTCGGGCATCGCGACAGGGGTCCTCCTGGGTGGGGATATGTGCGACGAGGAGGAGTCTTAGGCACACGACCCAGGAAGACCTGCGGAGGCGGGCGAAGAGTGCGTACACCGCGGGCGAGGGCGTCCGGAAGAGGAGCGGCGCGAACATCACCCACAGCCCCACCAGGGCGTTGGCCCAGGGCGCCCAGCGGCGGCCGGTGAGCGTGAGCACGGCGAGGACGATCACCAGGGCGCCGCTCAGCATGTCGCTCCACGCCAGGGCCGCGCGCGGGTAGGCCAGGGCGGAGGGGGCGGCGAGCAGCCAGGCGCCCAGGGTCGTCACGGCGACGTGCACCCAGCGCTCGCCCACCACCATGCCGGTCATCAGCGGGTCGGGGAGCGCCTGCGGCGAAGGCTGCGGCCCGCGCAGCCGCACGACCTCCCGGTACAGCGCGGCCTCCTGGCGCAGCACCTGCTCGGGCAGCTCGCGCACCAGCGCCTCGTCCTCCTGCATCGGGCGCATCATGGCGACGTGCCCCCGCGGGTCGGTCTCCATCAGGCGCTGGGCCTCGTCGTCCCGGGCGAGCTGGCGGGCGAGCTCACGGCGTAGCGCCGGCTCAGGCGCCGGGCGACGGCGTAGCCCAGGTAGCCGCTGCTGCCGGTGACCAGGACCGTGTCCGGTCTGCCGCGCAGGTCGTTGTCCACTGCTCAGGTTCTTACCCGGCCGGAACCACCGAAATGGTGACCCGCATCCCGGCGTCCTCGTGGCCAGGGACCGTACAGACCGCCTTGTGCCTTCCCGGCTTCGGTTCGCATTCCACCATCCCGAAGGACGAGTGCGGTGCGCGGGTGCATGGGGCGGAGCGGTATCATGAAACCTATCGTAGCATCGTTCGTCGGCAGGACCGAGAGGCCGTTCGTCCCGTGAAGCCTCACTTGTCGTCGGAGGAGGTTACAATGCGCCACCGCTTCGTCATCTGCTCCCTCCTCGTGGCCATCCTGATGGCGGCCTGCGCCACCGGGCAGGGCGGGTCAGCGGGCTTCGTGTACGCTCGCTACGCCATCGAGGAGCTGGATCTGCCCGACGAAGAGAAGCAGGACATCGTGGCCTGCCCCGCCGACCCGCGCCGTTCGCAGGCGGCCTACCTGGTGACCCGGCGCGGCGAGGTCTACGCCCTGACCCCAATCCATGCTCAGTGGACGCACACGCTGATCGCGCGGGTGGCGGGGGACCGTGCCCGCATCGCCTGCGGGGACGCCTGGCCGGGCAACGGCCCGATCCCGGAGCTCTACCTCAGCGCCGGCCGTCGTCTGGTCATGCTCGCTTGGCGCGGGGGATCCTGGCTCTCCCCTCTGGTCCTGCACGAGGCTGCCTCCCTCGTGCGCGTGAGGGCGGCGGTCGGTGATGTCGACCCGCGATGGCCGGGGAGCGAGGTGTACGTGTCGGCGGGCGGCCTGGTGCAGCTCTCCTGGAACGGGCGGACCTGGCGCACCGACACCCTGCCTGGCGCTCCGGGGGACATCGCCGTGGGGGACGCCGACCACGGCCTCACCGGACCGGAACTGTACGTCAGCGGCCCGGGGCGGACCGACCAGCTCTGGTTCGGCCGCGGATGGGTCCGCCGGCGTATCGCGCCGGTGGGGACGGGAGTGCCCCAGAACGCGATCGTGGTGGGCGACGCGGACCCAACGTCCCCAGGCCAGGAAGTGGTCCTGAACTGGCACGCGACGGACGTCCGTGGACGTGTCTGGCTCCTGGCCCGTCATCCCGAAGGCTGGCGCAGCGAGCTGGTCTTCGCGGTCGGCGAGGGGACGCCCTGGACGCTCCACCACCTCCACGCCCTGGCCATCGAGGACTTCGACCCGGCGGTGCCGGGACGGGAGATCCTCATGGCCTGGAGCCCGGTGACACACCGGCCGGGGCGGATTTCGCTCTTCGCCAGGCGTGGCCAGCGCTGGGAGCACCAGCTGCTCTGGCAGGACCTCGACGAGGCACACGGGATCGCCATCCTCAGCCTCCCACCTGGGATGCGCCGGGCGCTCGTCGCGGTGGGCCACCCCCGCGACGGGGTCCTGCTCAGGATCCGGTAGCCGAAGGGATCAGCTCAGCCCTGCAGCACCTGCGTCCAGGAGGAGGATGAGCAGCGTCGCAGGCAGGATCCTCATGGCGTCGCGCCTTTCCTCAGCAGGCGCTCGACGTGCTCGGTGAGCCACTCCTCGGTGACGGCGCCCACGTGCTTGGCGACGATGACCCCCTGCGGGTCGATGACGAAGGTCTCGGGCACGCCGTAGACGCCGAAGTCGATGGAGATCCGCCCGAGCGGGTCGGGGCCGTTGGGGAAGGTCAGCCCGAACCGGCGGATGAACTGGCGGGCCGGGGCCTCCTGGTCCTGGATGTTCACGCCCACGACCACCACCCCGCGCTCCCGGTACCGCTCCCAGACGCGCTGCAGGCGGGGCGCCTCCTCGTAGCAGGCGGGGTAGCACCACGACGCCCAGAAGTTCACCACCACGATCCGGCCTCGCAGGCGTGGGGTCTCCAGTGTCCCGCCCTCGAAGAGGCGCAGGGTGAACGCCGGCGCGGGCCGGCCGATGAGGGGCGAGGGGATGGCGCGCGGGTCGCGCGTAAAGCCGAAGGCGAAGAGAGCGCCGACGACGGCGGTGACGGCCAGCGCGATCAGGAAGGCTCTTGCACGCATCGGTTCCCCCATGACAGTACCACCTGCCGGGAGGCTGCGCCGTGGCGAGGGCAGCCCCGCGGGTGCGGCGCCGGTGCGGCCCTCCCGGACCATCGCCGCGCGCGTGTGAGCCGTCGCTCCCGCTACGCGCCTCTGCTACCCTGTCAGCCGTGGGTCAGATGCAGGGAGCACCACTCGACGCGACCGCCCGGACGGCGCGGCTCAGCGCGGACGACCGGCAGTTGCGTCGCGCAGGCCGCCGCGCGTTGCTGGCGACTGCCGCCGTCACTGCGGTCCTTTACGCCGTCCTGGGCTACGCCCTCACCCTGCACCGGCCGCTCGCCCCGGGCCCGGCGGTGGCCGCGTTCCTGGCGGCGGCGCCCACCGTCATCGCCCTGGTCAACGCCACCGCGCTGGTCTGCCTGCTGCGAGGGTACCGGGCCATCCGGGCGCACCGGGTCGCCACCCACCGCCGCGCCATGCTGGCGGCCGCGGCCTGCATCACCGCCTTCCTCGTCCTCTACGTGGCCCGCGTGGGGCTCGGCGGGGTGAAGCCCTTCCCGGGCCCGGCGGCCGTGCGCACCTACGTCTACCTCCCGGTGCTGACGGTGCACATCGTGCTCTCCATCCTGTCCGTGCCGCTCGTCATCTACAACCTGCTGGTGGGCCTGACCTTCGACCTGCGCGACGTGCCCCGTTCCGCGCACGTCCGGGTGGGCCGGCTGGCCGTCCTGCTCTGGTCGGTCAGCCTGACGCTCGGCATCGTCGTCTACGTGATGCTGAACGTGCTCTACTGAGCCCGCTCTCCCGGGCCGGCTCGACCGCCTGCCGCGGAGCCAGCCCCCCTCGGCCGCTCTGCTCGCCCGTCCGCTCGCGCTGCTGAGCCGCCGCTACGGCTCCAGGCGGATGGCTACCATCTGGATGTTCGTCATCTCCTCCATGGCGTAGCGCACGCCCTCGCGGCCGATGCCGCTGCGGCGGTTGCCGCCGTAGGGCATGTGGTCGGCGCGGAAGGCCGGGGTGTCGTTCACGACCACCCCGCCGAAGTTGAGCCGCCGGATCGCCTGGAAGACCCGCCCCAGGTCGCGGGTGAAGACCGCCGCCTGGAGGCCGTACTCGGTGGCGTCGGCCTGGCGCAGCGCCTCCTCGAAGTCGTCGGCGGCGATGACCGAGGCCACGGGCGCGAACGCCTCCTGGGCCACCACCTTCATCTCCGGCCGGACGTCGGTGAGGACGGTGGGCCAGACCACGGCGCCCTCGCGCCGGCCGCCGGTGACGACGCGGGCGCCGCCCTGCAGGGCTTCGGTGATCCAGGCCTCGATGCGCTCGGCCTCGCGCCGGTCGATCATCGGGCCCACGTCCACCCGCTCGTCCAGCGGGTCGCCCACCACCATCGCCTCGCTGGCTTGGACGAAGCGGTCGAGGAAGGGCTCGTAGACACGGCGCTCGGTGTAGATGCGCTGCACGGAGATGCACACCTGACCGGAGTTGTAGTAGGCGCCCACGGCGCAGCGCCGGGCCACGTACTCCAGGTCGGCGTCCGGGGCGATGATCACCGGCGAGGTGTTGCCGAGCTCCAGCGTCACCTTCTTCAGCCCGGCCAGCCGGGTGATGCGCTCCCCCACGGCGGGGCTGCCGGTGAAGGTCACCTTGGCCACCCGGGGGTCGGTGACGAGCCACTCCCCCACCGTCCCGCCGGGGCCGTGCACCAGGTTGAGCGCCCCGGCGGGCAGCCCGGCCTCCTCCAGGACCCGGCAGAGGCGGACCGCGGTGAGGGGCGTGGCGCCGGCCGGCTTCAGCACCACCGTGTTGCCCGCCGCCAGGGCCGGGGCCACCTTGTGGGCCACCAGGTTCAGCGGGAAGTTGAAGGGCGTGATGGCGGCGATGACCCCCACCGGGCGGCGCACCCAGAAGCCGAAGTAGCCCTCGCCGGCGGGGACGGCGTCCAGGGGGACCGTCTCCCCGTGCAGCCGGCGGGCTTCTTCGGCGGCGATGGTGAAGGTGGTGATCCCCCGGTCCACCTCGATGCGGGCGTACTTCAGCGCCTTGCCCGCCTCGGCGGCGATGGTGCGGGCGAACCCCTCCCGGTCGGCGGCGATCAGCTCGGCGGCGCGCCGGAGGATCGCGGCGCGGCGGTGGACCGGCATCTCCGCCATGACGGGCGCCGCCCGCTGGGCCGCCTCCACCGCGGCCTCGACGTCCTCCCGCCGGGCCACGGGCAGGGTGCCCAGCACCTCGCCGGTGTACTTGTTCCGCACCTCATCGGGCGCACCGCCGTCCACCCACCGGCCGCCGATGAAGAGTCGGTACTCCACGGGAGCCTGCGTGCGCTCCACGGACGTCACCTCCCGCACTCTGGTCTGTCTCGATCATAGCCCGGCGTGCCCACCCCAGGGACTCACAGAGGGCGCGACGGCCGTCACCACGCGGGCGATCACTCGCCGCGGGGGCATGGGTGATGCCTGAAAACGGGGAGCCTTGAGGCGCGCGCAGCTCTTCGCCGGTCGGACCGGCGGTCGTCCTGGCGGGGTGATGCGGCAGGGTGGGTGGAACGCCTTCGGCGTGCCTGCGACGTCCCGGCTACGCCTGGGCCCCACAGCGGCGGCAACCCCGCACGACCCCGGCCGCCTTCGCCGCGGCGTCGGAGCCGTCGAGGTCACCGAGCCGCAGATCCGCCGCTGGCGCGGCTAGTTGTTGTTGTTGTTGTTGTTGTTCATCCGTTCGCCTCCTCTCTGACTGGCGTGACCGGCACTCGGCCCGGTGTGACAGAGACCGCTCAGGCCATCGCGTACTCCCGCAATCCGTACCGGGCGTCCACGGGGAAGGGGATGACCGTGGTGACGTCGCTGGCGCCCCACAGGTACTGGATCAGCCGGTCGAACCCCAGCCCGTAGCCGGCGCGGCGGACCGGGTTGCCCTCGAAGAGCGCCAGGTAGGGCTCGAAGACCTGCGGGTCGCCGCCCGCCTCGACGAGCTGCCGGTACATCACGGAGGTGTAGAGCTTCTCCCGCAGGATGGCGACGTCGTGCTCCCGCGCCGCCGAGCCGAAGGTCTCGCCGCTCAGCGGCAGGAGCAGGTCGCAGCACTCGACGGTCCGCCCGCCGTTGTGCCGGCTGTCCAGCATGTTGAAGAACTTGATCTCGCGCGGGTAGCGGATCACTGAGACGATCCCGTACCGGTCGGTCAGCCGGGCTTCGTCCGCCGCGCTCAGGTCCGTGCCCCACGGCAGCCCCAGGTCACCGATGGCCTGCTCGTAGGGGACGACGGTGAACGTGGTCAGGTCCTGGAGCAGGGCGTCGCGGCGCGGGGCGGGCAGGGCGGGGTGCTCCAGGGCGGCGTGGATGACGTGGCGCACCAGCCGGTGCTCGTGGGCCACCAGGTCCTCCAGGTCCCAGTCGCGCGCCTCCGCCTCGACCAGCACGAACTCACACAGGTGGCGTCCGTCCGCGCGCGGCTCCGCCCGGAAGGAGCGGCCGCGCGTGATCACCCGCGGCAGGTCCCACCGCACCACGGCCACCTCCAGGTCGAGCTGGGCGGTCTGCCGCAGGAACTGGGTGCGGCCGAGGAAGTCCAGCCGGAAGACCGTCGGGACGTTCTCGCACGCCCCGGTGCCGGGGGTGATCTCGGGCGTCTCGAGCTCGATGAAGCCCTCGCTGCGGCAGAACTGGAAGACGGCGTCCATCATCGCCGCCCGGAACTCGACCAGGTCACGCAATTCCCATCCCTCCCTGCAGGCCACGCGGGCCCGTCGGTGTGTGGGCGCACTGCGCCCGACTCGTGCACGAACGGGGAACCCCTCCGGTCCGGATGCCCGTGGGCGATGCGGTCGGTGGCCGTGTCACCGTTCGGGGGCGGCGAGGGCGGGGACAGGAAAAGCGCCGGGAGGCGTCTCCCGGCGCTGCACGATGGCGTACTCCTGCTGCATCCCTTCTCCGCCTCTCCGGACGAAGTTAAAGGGTCTCGTCCTGCACGCTTGCCAGGCCCACTATACGACGCGGGCTCGCCATCTCCTGCTGTCCCGCCGGACCTGGCCTCGAAAATTTCCCCCTCCCCCCGAAACCCCCGGCTCCCTGCCGATCTTTCACGTGGGATGGGCGACGTGCGGATGGTCGGGGCGCGGCAGGCGGGCGGGTTCACCCTGGTGGAGCTGGCGGCAGGCCTGGCCCTCCTGGGGCTGACGGCCAGCGCGGTCTACCTCACCGCCACGGCCTCGACGTCGGTCCAGGCCCTGGACCGCGCGCGGGAGACTCAGCAGGCCCTGCGCACGGCGCTCGACCGGGTGGCGGAGGAGCTGCGCTGGGCGGAGGCGGTCCTGCCCGACCCCGGCTGCGGCGGGCTGTGTGCCGACCGCCTCACCGCCCAGGTGCCGGCGGGCAACCCGTTACGGGGTGCACCGTACGTGGTCACCTTCCGGCGGGACGCACGGGAGCGTGAGGTGGAGCGACGGGTGGGCAGGGGCGTCACCAACGTGGCGGGGGGCATCGACGCGCTGGCCTTCGCCTACTTCACCGCCTCGGGCGCTCCGGCCGCCCGGGCCGAGGAGGTGCGGCGGGTGGCCATCCTCATCGAGGGGTCGCCGGGTGGCGCCGGGACGGGGCGGCAGCGGGCTACGGTCGAGGTCTTCCTGCGGAACGCCTCAGCAGCCGGCCGTCCCGGGGGTTCCACGCCCTCTCCTCCACCGTTGCCGGCGGCTCGCCCGACACCCGACCTCAGGCCCAGACCTCCCGATCCTCCGGTCGGTCCGGCCATCCGGCGGCGGTGAGGCTATGCCGACCGACGAGCGAACAGCGCGGACCCGGGGTCAGTGGTGTTCGGGCGCTGAGGTGACAGGAGCGTTACAAATCCCCTCCAGCATGACCCCGGGCCTGTAAGACAGGGGAGGGATGGGGATGCGTGACGCCTGGCGGACGGTCGCGACACTGGCCGCACTGGTGGTGCCGGCCGCGCTCGTCGTGGTGTCGGTGACGGCTCAGCAGGCCGCGGCCCAGGATCCGGTGGCGGCCGTGCGAGTGCAGCTGCGGACGGCGATCTTCCACTCCAGCGAGCTGGCGCAGCGCGGCACGGCGGTGGCCGCCTCACGGCTGCACATGCAGCATACGGTGAACTGTCTGGAGGGGCCGGAAGGCCCCAACTTCAGCGCGGCGGCGGGGCACCCGTGCCAGGGACAGGGGAACGGCATCATCCCCGACCTGCAGCGCGCGGTGTCGGCCGGCGCGCGGGGCGCGGAGCGGGCGATGGTCTTCGTGCGCGCGGCGCACACCCTGGCCCTGCAGGCGCTCAAGTCCAACGACGTGAACGAGGTGCAGCCCTTCGCCATCGTGGTGGCGCGGAACCTGCAACAGGCGATGGCCGTCCTCGGCCCGTAGCGTTCCTCGCCGTCCCGGAGCGGTACCAGGCCGCCGAACAGACGAGGGGGAGCGGCCTGCGCGCCCGGCCGCTCCCGTCGTGGTCTCTGACAGTTGCAGGATCCTGTCGTCCTCGCGTGTTGGCCGTTACTTCCCGCCATTGACGGGCAGGAAGCTGCAGTTCTGATCGTTGGCCTCTTCCAACCGATCGGCCAGGGAGAGCATGGCTGACCGGGACCCGCCCAGGGCGGTGTTCACCGCACTCTGCAGGGCGCCGATGGATTCGGCCCCCTGGTAGGCGCCGACGAACTGGGCCTCATTCAGCAGCGCCGCCACGGCCTGGCGGAGCAGGATTCTGGCCCCGCCCAACGTGCCAGGGCCTCCGCGGAAGCGCAACGCGTCCAGCAGAGTTGCACTGCCGAGGCCGTGCGACGTCGATCCACCAAAGACCTCACTGAGGGGCTGTTCAGCGATGTATGGACGCGGCCAGCGCTCCGTGTGATTCTTCCAGAACCCGATCGTGCACCCTCTGGGGACGTCATCCTTGTCGTGAGCAGCGGCGGGAACGTTTGGCAAACCGAGTAAGGTGAGGATCGTCAAGAGAGCCGCCACCGGCCACACGCCTGTACGCACACCCATCCCTCCTCCCGGCCGTGGGGTTGGCCACGCTAGGAATGTGGGTCCCCGGCAGGGGATCAGGCAGCCAGGCCCGCGCCACCCGAAGCCCTGTAGGTCCCGAAAGAGCCCCCCTTGTCGGCGTCAGCGCAGGGCTTTCCCCGAAGCGCGGAGGAGGCCCTTCTGTCAAACGAGTGATCTTTGGTCTTCCGACCTCAGCCCTTCAGGGCCCCGGCCAGCAGGCCGCGCAGGAAGAACCGGCCCAGGAAGATGTAGACCAGCAGGGTGGGGAGGGCGGCCAGCAGGGCGCCCGCCATCTGCACGTTCCACTCCACGATCTGGCTCCCGGCCAGGTTCTGCAGCGCTACCGTCACCGGCTGCCGGGCCGGGTGGCTGGTGATCGTCACGGCGAAGAGGAACTCGTTCCACACCGCCGTGAACTCCCAGATGGCCACGACCACGAAGGCCGGAGCCGACAGCGGCAGGACCACGTGGCGGTAGATACCGGCGAAGCCCGCCCCGTCGATGCGGGCCGCCTCGACCAGGTCGGCGGGGATGGTGGCGTAGTAGTTGCGGAAGATGAGCGTGGTGATGGGGATCCCGTAGACGACGTGCACCAGGACGAGCCCGCCGATGGTCCCGTAGAGCTGCACCCCCAGCGTCTGGCCCGCCCACTGCAGGAACTGCACCAGCGGGATGAGCACCGACTGGTAGGGGATGAACATCCCGAAGAGCAGCAGGGGGAAGAGGAGGTCCGCCCCGCGGAACTTCCAGTGCGCCAGCACGTAGCCATTGAGGGAGCCGACGACCGCGGCCAGCACCGTGGCGGGCACCACGAGGCGCACGCTGTTCAGCACGTTGGGGCGCAGGCGGGCGTAGGCGGCGGCGAAGGAGTCGAAGGAGAGGTCGGCCGGCAGCGCCCACATGCGGCTCAGGCTGACCTCCCGGAAGGACTTCAGCCCGTTCACCACCAGCACGTAGACCGGCATGAGGTAGAAGGCGGCGAAGAGGAGGAGGGCGCCGTAGACCAGCACGCGGCCCCAGCGTACCCGCGGCGTGACGGTGCGGGCGGCCGACCGGGGGAGGGCAGCTTCCGCCAGCGTCACGTCCGGGCCTCCTGGCGGGTCGTGGACCAGAGGTAGGGCACGATGAGCACGGCGACGAGGAGGAGCATGACGATGGCGATGGCCGCCCCCTCGGCGAAGCGGTTGCCGCGGAAGGTGGTCTCGAACATGAAGACGCCGGGGACGTCGGTGGAGAAGGCCGGGCCGCTGCCGGTCATGGCGAAGACCAGGTCGAAGATCTTCAGGGAGATGTGGCCGAGCACGATGACCGCGCTGAGCGTGATCGGCGCCAGCAGCGGTACCACGACGTACCGGTAGAGGGCCCACTCGCTCGCGCCGTCCACCCGGGCGGCCTCGAGCAGCTCCTCGGGGATGCCCCGCAGGCCGGCCAGGTACATGGCCATGGTGAACCCGGAGAGCTGCCACGTGGCCGCCAGCACCACCGAGAAGATGGCGATGCGCGGTTCGGTGTACCAGGGGGAGCGCAGCACCCCCAGCCCCACGTGCTCGAGGAGCAGGTTGATGCCCGTGCTGGGGTTGAGGAGCCACTGCCACACCACGCCCGTGACGATGAACGAGATGGACATGGGGAAGAGGAAGACGTTGCGGAAGAGGGCCTCGCCCCGCACCCGCTGGTCGAGCAGTACGGCCAGCAGGAACCCCAGCACCAGGCAGGCGGCCAGGAAGGTGAGCGTGAAGACCACGGTGTTCCGCAGGTCGGCCTGGAAGCGGAAGGTCTGGAAGAGCTCGACGTAGTTGCGCCGCCCGACGAAGGAGAGGTCGGGGATGAAGGTGGTCCACCCGCTCAGCGAGACGTAGGCGGTCCAGCCGATGAACCCGTAGACGAAGACCCCCACTGCCACCACGGAGGGGACCAGGACCAGGACGGCCGGGAGGCGGTCGCGGGCGCGGCTCACCGCGGGCGCAGGCTCGGGCAGCCGCGGCGGCTCAGGGCGAGCACCAGCGGTCGGCGGGGGCGACGCATCGGGGCCGCAGCGGTGGGGGGGCGGGAGCGGTGGCCGGCTCCCGCCCTTGGCAAGGCCGGACGCCGCCAGCAGCTACCGGCACATCTTGGCCCGCACGCAGGCCTGCTGCAGGGCGCGCTGGGCCGCGGCCACGTCGCGCCGGGTGACGAAGACGTTCACGATGTCGTTGAACTCGGTGGCGAAGGTCTCCGGCGCCGCCGAGCCGTGCACTTCGCTCGGGACCAGCGCGTTGCGGGAGAAGTCCCGGGCCGAGGACTGCAGGTAGGCGTCGAACTTGCTCATGTCGCAGTCGGTGCGGGCGCAGATGGAGCCCTTGAGCGGGTTGAAGGCCTCCTGCCCCTCCTTCGACCCGGCCACCCGCAGCCAGTTGATGGCGTTCTGCCGGTGGGGCGCCCGCTTGGGCAGCCCGAAGGTGTCGGTGACGACGACGAAGGTGCCGGCGGTCCCCGGCGCCGGGGCAAAGCCATAGTGGACGTTGGGCTTCCACCCCTTGGAGGTGAAGTAGCCCGCCGCCCAGTCCCCCATGACGTTCATGGCGGCCTTCCCGTCGATGAGCAGCTGCACCGCCTGGTCCCACACCAGCGCGGCGTGGTCCGTGTTGGCGAAGGAGAGGATGCGGGCCATCGTCTCCAGCGCGCGGCGCACCCCCTCCCCGGTCCAGGGGGTCTGGCCGGTCCACAGCCCGCGGTAGCCGTTGGCACCCAGGCTGGCCAGGAGGACGTCCTCGAAGAGGTGGGCGGCCTCCCACTTGTTCTTGTCGCCCAGCGCCAGCGGGGTGATCCCCTTGCTGCGCAGCGTCTGGGCCACCTGGAAGAACTGCTCCCAGGTCGTCGGCGCGCGCAGACCGTTGTCGTCGAAGAGCTTCTTGTTGTACCAGAGGACGTTGCCGCGGTGGACGTTCACCGGGACGGAGTACATCTCGCCCTGGTAGCTGACGATCTGCACCAGGTCCCTGGGCATGACCCGCTGCCAGCCCTCCTCCCGGGCGATGGCCGTGATCGGCTCCATGAACCCCGTCTTCACCCAGGTGTCGATCAGCTCCGCACCGCCGTGCACCTGGAAGGAGTCGGGCGGATTGCCCCCTTGCATGCGGGTCTTCAGCACCGCCTTGGCGTTGGTGCCGGCACCACCGGCGACGGTGGCGTTGATGATCTCGACCCCGGGGTACTTGCGCCGGTAGATCTGGAAGAGCGCGTTGAGCCCGTCGGCCTCGCCGCCGGCGGTCCACCAGGAGAAGATCTCCAGCTGGTTGGCGCCCGCCCCCTGGACGGTCAGGGTCGGTGCCAGCAACAGGGCGATCGCGAGGAGGATGGCCACATGCCCTCGCCGTGACATCGCTCTCGACCTCCTTTGCCGGGCTGTCGCGCGCAGGATTCGACCCCTGCGGACCTGGCCGTGGATTGTCGCCCGGGTGGCTCCACCGCTCGGGTTCTGCGGCCCGCAGCGGATCCCCTCCTCAACAGGCGATTGCGGCGCGGCGGGAGGTCCTCGCCCTTGCTCTGGAGCGGAGGGGTCCCGATCGCGCCGGCGGGCAGGAGGGCCTCCGCCCGCACAGGAAGGGAAGGGCGATGGACGACGCTGCGGGGCCCACCACACCGCGGGCCGGGGCCGAGACCCTCCTGCGGGCCCGATACGGGCTCTCCCCCGCCGTCGTCGTCCGCGCACCCGGCCGGGTCAACCTGATCGGCGAGCACACCGACTACAGCGAGGGGTTCGTCCTCCCGGCGGCCACGGACGCGGCGCTGTGGGCCGCCGCCGCTCCCCTGCCCGAGCCCCTGGTGCGCGCCGTCTCCGCCGCGGAGGCCGAGGAGACGGTCTTCCCCACGTCCGCCCCGCGCCAAGGGCCGGTGCCGTCCTGGGGGCGCTATCTCCAGGGGATGGCGGCGGTGCTGGCGGAGGCGGGGGTGTCGCTGCGCGGGCTGGCCCTGGGCCTGGACGGTGACCTGCCGGTGGGGGCAGGGCTCAGCAGTTCCGCCGCCCTGGAGATCGCCGCGGGGCTGGCCTTCCTGGCCTGCGCCGGCCACCCCCTCGACCGGCGGTCCCTGGCCCGCCTGGCCCAGCGCGCCGAGGTGGAGCACGTGGGGGTCCGCTGCGGCATCATGGACCAGCTGGCGGTGACTCTGGCCCGGGCGGGCCACCTCCTCCTCATCGACTGCCGGAGTCTCGAGGTCGAGCCCGTGCCGCTGCCGGCGGAGGCGGTCCTGGTCGTGTGTGACACCGCCGTGCCGCGCCGTCTGGAGGAGTCGGGTTACAACACCCGGCGCGAGGAGGTGGAGGCGGCCGCGCGGGCGCTGGCGGCCGCCCGGCCCGGGGTGCGGTCGCTGCGCGACCTGGCGCTGCGCGACCTGCCTCTCGTCCACGCGCTGCCGGCACCGCTGGACCGGCGGGCCCGCCACGTCGTCACCGAGAACGCGCGGGTGCTGGAGGCGGTGCAGGCGCTGCGCCGGGGGGACCTGGCGGCGGTGGGGACGCTGCTGCGGGCCTCCCACCGCAGCCTGCGCGACGACTTCGAGGTGAGCACGCCCGAGCTCGAGGCGATGGTGGCCGCCGCCCAGGAGTCCCCCGGGTGCGTGGGCGCCCGGCTCGTGGGCGCGGGCTTCGGCGGAGCCGTGCTGGCGCTGGTGGAGCGCGGGCGGGAGGCGGCGTTCGTCGCGGCGGCGGGAGCGGCCTACCGCCGGCGCACCGGCCGCAGCGGCCGGTTCCTGGTCACCGGTGCGGCGGCGGGGGCGGAGGTCCTCACAGGGAGCCAGGACGGAACGTGGTGAGGATCTCGTCGCAACTCTTCTGGGCCTGGCGCCACTCGCCCAGCGGCCGCGCGCAGACGACGTAGCGCACGCGCTCCCGCCCCGAGACGAGCAGGCCGACGGAGGCCCACTCGCCGCCCCGGCTCGCGCCGGTCACCTCGAAGCGGTGCCAGGCCACGCCACCGTCGTTGCGGAAGCGGCGGAAGCCGGAGACGCCGTGGATAGGCAGCAGGCTCAACCCCAGGCGTCGCGCCTCGTCGTCGCTGACCGGCCCCGGGACGTCCAGGGTGAAGACCGCAAGGAAGCTGGCCGTCTCGAGATGCGGGACCTCCCCCTCGCCGACCAGCCCCGGCGGGACGAACCACACCCGGCCCTCCTCGGGGCGCTCGACGACCTCCCATCCCCGCGGGTAGGCGATGGCGAAGCCCAGCTGCGGGTGGGTGTAGGTCTCGTAGGCGGGGCCGCGCTGGCCGCACCCGGCCAGGGGCGCCAGGAGGAGCAGGAGCCCGCACAGCAGCGGGCGCATCGGGCTCAGGCGGCGGGGCGGTGCAGAACCGTATCGGGGCGCGGCCCGGTGCACGGCGACGCGGCGGGGATGGCGCACGGACCGGGCCGGGTTCATGGCGGGAAGGCCAGCGCCTCGGGGCGGAAGCGCAGTTCGAATTCCGGAAGCGCGCCCACCTGCCGCCGCCGCTCGAAGAGCCACAGCGGCCGGACGACCAGCTGGACGTCGCGCGCCGCCGGCTCGACCCGCGGAAAGGCGTAGGCACGCAGGAAGCGGCTCCGCGGCGGGATCTGCTCGACCTCGCGGGGAGGGAGGAGGGAGGGGGCGAGGCGGGCCAGCGCCGCATCGGCGATGGGCCGCCGCAGCACCCCCTCGACGCGCAGGCGCACGTTCACCGACAGGTACCCCTCCAGGGTGAGCGGGCTGACGTTGTCGACCTCGACCAGCATGACGGTGTAGAGACCTGCGGCACGGGCGTGCACCGTCCGCTCCCGTTCGTCCGGGACCCACGCTGCATAGTACGGATCGGCGGCAAGTCCCGCCGTCACCCACACCGCCGTGACCGTGACGAACCCCCCGCGCGCCAGGGCGACACCCGTGCTGGCCTCGTGCCCCGCCGGGGCCGCGGGCGGGGTGACTCTGGCCGATGCGGCGGTGGCCGCGTCCTTCCCGGGGGTCGGGGTCGGGGTCACGGCCGACCGCCCTGTGGCCGGCGCGGCAGCCGCCCGCGGGGGGACCTGCGCGGTCGCCACACTCAGCAGGGCCATCAGGACGGCGAGCCACAGCGGTGCCATGCCCGACCACGCTCCCCACCAGGGTGGTTGTACACGGGTCCGGTCACACCCTTTAATGGTGACCGTCGCGGCGGTGTTCGGAGCGGATGGCGGAGGACGATGCGCGAGGTGACGATCGCCCCGGAGGTGGTCCCCCTGGTGCGGGTGGGCCTGGTCGAGGTGGACGGGGTGCAGGTGGGCCCGCGCAGTCCCGAGCTGGCCGCCGAGATCGCCGTCCTGGTCAGCGCATTGCGCCGGCGCTACGCCGGCCGGGAGCCGGCCCAGATCGAGGCGCTCGCCCCGGCGCGGGAGCTGTACCACCGCATCGGCATCGACCCCACCAAGCTCCGTCCCTCCTCCGAAGCGCTCCTGCGCCGCGTGCTGCGTGGCCAGGACCTCCCGGAGATCAACGCCGTCGTCGACACGAGCAACCTCTGCTCGCTGGACTTCCTCCTCCCCATCGGCCTGCACGACCTGGAGGCCGCCGTCGGCCCGCTGGTCCTGCGGCGTGGGCGCCCCGGCGAGGGGTACGAGGCGATCGGCAAGGGGTGGTATTCGGTGGAGGGGCGCCTCACCCTGGCGGATGGGGCCGGGCCCTGCGGCACCCCCACCAGCGACTCCCGCCGCACGATGGTGACCGGGCGGACCCGCCGCGTCCTCATGGTGATCTACGCGCCGTCGGCGTTCCCGCTCCGCCAGTTGGAGGATCACGTGGCGCGCGCGGCCGAGCGGATGCGGCGGTTCGCTGGCGGGGAGCCCGTCGGGGTGGCCGTCCTGCCTGCGGCGGCGGACCGCCACGCGGACGCCTGAGGGAGGACGGAGCGATGCCCGCCATGGTGCTCACCCGGCCGGCCCCCGTCGAGACGGACCCCCTGGCCGCCGCCGACCCGCCGCGCCCGGACCCCGGCCCGGGCGAGGTCCTGCTGCGGGTGCGGGCCTGCGGCGTCTGCCACACCGACCTGCACATCGTGGAAGGGGAGCTCGTACCGCACCGCCTGCCGGTGATCCCCGGCCACCAGGTGGTGGGCACCGTCGAGGCGGTGGGCCCGGACGGGCCAGCTGCGGGGCTCGCCCCCGGGCAGCGGGTAGGCGTCACCTGGCTCTTCCGGGCCTGCGGGGCCTGCGCGGCCTGCCGGCGCGGGGAGGAGAACCTCTGCCCCAGCGCCCAGTTCACCGGCTACGACGTGGACGGCGGCTACAGCACCTGGATGGTCGCCGACCGTCGCTTCGTCTTCCCGCTGCCCGAGCGCTTCGACGACGTCTCCGCCGCCCCGCTGCTGTGTGCGGGGGTGATCGGCTACCGGTCGCTGCGCCGGGCGGAGGTCCTCCCGGGTTCGACGGTGGGCCTGTACGGGTTCGGCGCCTCGGCCCACCTGGCCATCCAGGTGGCCCGCCACTGGGGGTGCCGGGTCTACGTCTTCACCCGCAGCGAGGCGCACCGCCGCCTGGCCGAGGACCTCGGCGCGGTGTGGACCGGGCCGGTGGACGCCGCCCCGCCCGAGCCGCTGGACAGCGCCGTCTCCTTTGCGCCCGCCGGTCAGGTCATCCCGCGCGCGCTGGCCGCCCTGCGCCCCGGCGGCACGCTGGCCGTGAACGCCGTCCACCTGGACCGCCTGCCGGAGATGCCCTACGCGCTGCTCTACGGCGAGCGCACCCTGCGGTCCGTGGCCAACCTGACGGCGCGCGACGCCCGCGAGTTCCTGGCCCTGGCCGCAGAGATCCCGGTGCGCACCGAGGTGGAGCGCTACCCGCTCCGCGAGGCCAACGCCGCCCTGCGCCGCCTCAAAGCCCGGGCGGTGCAGGGGGCCGCGGTGCTGGAGGTGGCCTCGACCCCGGCGTGAGCGCCTGCCGCTCCACCGCCGGCGGCCTGATGGAGCCTCCTACCGCCACTTGATGGAGCAGCCTCGCGGCGGCGTCTCCGTGGTCTCGGGACGCCGGCCCGCCAGGACCGCCTCGAGGGCCTCGCGCAGGTAGTGGTGCCGGACCGCGGTGGGGTCCTCGACGTTGTCGTCCGGCGCGCCGTGGTAGACCAGCCGGCGCTCCCCGTCGAAGAGGAAGATCTCCGGCGTGCGGGTGGCCCCGTAGCGCCGGGCCACCTCCTGCGACTCGTCGTGCAGGTAGGGGAAGGGGTACCCCTTGGCCTCGGCGCGGGCGCGCATCTGGTCGAAGGAGTCCTCCGGGTACTTGGTGGCGTCGTTGCTGTTGATGAGGACGAAGCGCACGCCGCGGTCGGCGTACTCCCGCTGCAGGGCGATGATGCGGTCCTCCCAGGCGCGGACGTAGGGGCAGTGGTTGCACCAGAAGATGACCGCCAGCGCCCGGGCGTCGGCGAAGTCCTCCGGCCCGTAGGTCCGGCCGTCGGTGGCGGGCAGACGGAAGGGGATGAGGCGCTCATCGGTGGCGATGGCCATGGCGTTCACCTCCGTGGCGAGGATGTGGGATCAGGACACCCCCGCCGCCGCCCGGAGGGCCCGGCGGATCATCTCCACCGAGGGGAGCGGCGAGGGGCGACCATCCTCCAGGATATACAACCGGCAGGTGAGGGCCGGTCGTCCCGCCGTCTCCGGCTGGATGTCCCGGCCCTCGATGCGGATCGTCGGCGAGCCGGGGAAGGCCCGCGCCCGGGCCTCCGCCTCGCTGGCCACGTGGACGACCTCGACCGCGGCCAGGATCCCCTCCTCGCGCAGCGCCTGCCGCAGCCGCTCCAGCGCCTCCGGGTGGGAGGGGCACCCCTCCCAGTACAGGAACTCCACCCGCATCACGTCCAGTATAGCCAGCGAGGAGCGGTGGCCCGCCCGGCGCGCCCGGGGAGCGCGGAGGGAACCTTGCGGCCGTCCGGGTATTATGGAGGTAGTACGGGCGTTATGCTGACCGACGCCGACTATCGCTTCATCGTCGAGACGCTCGCCGCCACGCCCACCGAGCGGTCCCGGCTCCTGGCCGACCTGCGCCGCGACCCCGAGGCCCAGGACCGCCTCCTGGAGGACGAGCGCCTGATCAACCGGCTGCGGGAGGACGAAGAGCAGATCCTGCGCATCTCCCCGCGCCTGCTCTTCGCCATCCTCCTGCGCCAGGTGCGGCGCGACTTGGAGCAGCAGCGCTACACCCTGGAGCGGCTGGGCCTGACCGAGCGCGTGCCGGTCTTCGACGCGGGGGCCGTGCGCAACGTCCTGGCCGACCGGCGGCTGCTGGACTACCTGGTGGACATGCTCGCCTCCTTCGTCCGCACCGAGACGATCACGGTCCTGCGCCGGCGGGCCGGGCGGATGGAGCGGCGGCGGCTCAGCACGCTCAGCATCGACGACATGATCGAGCTGGCCGCGCTGCTGGACGAGGAGGCGCGCTTCCCCCTGTACAAGCGCATCGCCGACATCGCCCTCTTCACCTCCGGGATCTTCGCCGACCACGTCACCCGCGGGGCGGTGCGCACCGGGGCGCAGGCGCTGGGGCTGTGGATGGACGAGCGGCGGCTGCGGGGCCTGGACGAGTACGAGGAGGAGGGGCGGCGCTTCTACCGGTTGGCCGCCGCCCACAGCGTGGCGCGCGCGCTGCGGCTGGACCGCGTCCTCGACCGCCTGGCCGAGGAGTTCCCGCTCGTCCGCAAGCCGCTGGCGGTGATGGCGGACCGGTACATGACCTGGACGCGGTTGCGCCTCTTCGAGGGCCCGGCCGCCGCGCAGTAGCGCTGGCCCGCCCCGGTCGCGGCGTGGCGTCGGCCCGACCCGCCCGCCCCCCGGCCCCGGGCGAGGAGGTGGTGGTGCGGGTCGACCGCCTCGCCTACGGCGGCGCCGGGGTGGGGCGGCTGGACGGCTTCGTTGTCTTCGTCGAGGGGGCCGCCCCCGAGGAGACCGTGCGTGCCCGCATCCGCCGCGTGCGCCGCCGCCACGCCGAGGCCGTGGTGGCGGCGGTGGAAGCGGCCTCCCCGGTGCGGGTCGAGCCGCGCTGCCCCCACGTCCGGGACGACTGCGGCGGGTGTCGCTGGCAGCACGTGGCCTATCCCGCCCAGGCGCAGGCCAAGGCGGCCATCGTGCGCGAGTCGCTGGCCCACCTGGGCGGCTTCGGCGACGTCCCCCTGGCGCCGATCCTCACCCCGCCCGAGCCCTGGTACTACCGCAACAAGATGGAGTTCAGCTTCCATCCGGACGGCGTCCTCGGCCTCCACCGGCACGGGGCCTGGGACCGCATCGTCGCCCTGCAGACCTGCTTCCTCCAGTCCCCGCGCGCCGTCGCCCTGGTGCACGCCGCCCGGGCCTTCGCGCTGGAGCACGGGCTGAGCCTGTACGACCCGCGCACGCGTCAGGGGTTCCTGCGCCGGCTGGTGGTCCGGGAGGGGCGGCAGACCGGGGAGACCATGGTGGTGCTGGTCACGCGCAGCGGCCCCTTCCCGCAGGCGCAGGCCTTCGCCGAGCGGATGGCGGTCACGGACCCCAGCGTCGTCAGCGTCGTGCGGGGGACGAGCGACGCCCCCTCCGACGGCGCCCCCCTCGAGGCGGTAGAAGTCCTGCACGGCCGCGAGGCCATCGCCGAACGGGTGGGGGAGCTCACCTTCCGCATCGGTCCGGAGACCTTCTTTCAGACCAGCACGTGGGGGGCGGAGCGGCTCACCGAGCTGGTCCTGCGCTTCGCCGAGCCGGCGCGGGGCGGCCTGGTCTTCGACCTGTACTGCGGGGTGGGCACCTTCACGCTGGCGCTGGCGCGCCTGGCCCGGCACGCGGCGGGGGTGGAGGTGGCCGCCGCGGCGGTGGCGGCGGCCCGCCAGAACGCGGCCCACAACGGCATCGGCAACGCCACCTTCCACGCCGGGGACGTGCGCCTGGTCCTGCCGGCCCTGCTGGAGCAGTTCGGCACGCCCCAGGTCATCGTGCTCGACCCCCCGCGGGCGGGGGCCGGCGCCAGGGTGATGCGCAAGATCGGCCGGGCAGGAGCGTCGCGCGTTGTCTACGTCTCCTGCAACCCCACCACGCTCGCCCCCGACCTGCGGGAACTGGCCGCCTTCGGCTACCGCATCGCCGCCGTCCAGCCGGTCGACCTCTTCCCGCAGACCTACCACGTGGAGACGGTCGTCGCCCTCGACCGCACCTGACCGGCCCACCGTGGCGTCGCGCCTGCGGCTTCCGCTCGCCTGCCTGCTCCTGCTCCAGCTTGTTTCTGCCCCTCCGCCTGCCCGCTCCGGCGCGGCCGCCGGCTCGCAGACGGATGGAGAGCCCGCCGCCACTTACGCCCGGGGCCTGGAGTCGGCGGCGCGCGGCGAGTGGCAGGTGGCCGTCGCCGCCTTTGACGGGCTCGTGCGCGCGGGCTCGATGCTGCCCTATGCGCGGTTCCACCGCGGGAGGGCCCGGCTGGCCGTGGGCGACGTCCGCGGTGGAGCGGAGGACCTGGCGGCGGTGGCGCGGGACCAGGCTCCTCCTGCGCTCCAACGTCGCGCCCGCCTGCGCCTGGCGGAGGCTCGGCTGCGGCTGGGGCGGACCGCGGAGGCCGCCGCAGGGCTGCGGGCGGAGGTGGCGCGTCCCGAGTACTACCCGCTCGTCGTCGACACCGCGCTGGCTCGCATGCCGGAGCGGGCTGACCTGGCGGAGGCGTGGTGGCTGCTGGCCCGGGCCCTCCGGGGGCCGGACCAGCGTGCGGCGGCGCGGGCGGCGATGGTGGCCGGATGGGGGTTCCCCGAGCAGGCCCGCGCCCCTCAGGCCCGCCGGGCCGCCACTGCCTGGCTCGGGCGTCATCCACGCCCCGCCGACCTGCCCGCGGAGGCGCACCTGGCGCGGGCGGTGTGGCTGTGGGGACGGGGGAGCTTCGCCGAGGCGCGCACGGCCATCGTCCGTGCCGTGCGCCGCCCGCCCCGCGCGCCGGCCGCAGCGGCCCAGGCGTGGTTCGTCTGGGGCGTGCAGCACCTCGGCGCGGACCCGCGCGCGGCCGCCGGGGCGATCGCCCGTGCCGTGGCGCTGGCCGGTCGCCTGGGCATGGACCCGGGCACGGCACCCTACTGGCAGGCGCGGGCGCTGCTGCGCGGCGGCGACGAGGCCGGGGCCGCGCGGGTCGCCGAAGGGCTGCAGCGTCGCGACGCACGCCAGGCCGCGCGCATCGCCCTCGACCTCGCGCTGGCGGCGGAGCGGCGCGGCGACCTCACCACTGCCGAGCGGTGGCTGCGGGTCGCTGCGCAGGCGCGGGAGGGCCTGAACGCCGAGGAGGCGCGCTGGCGCCTGGGGTGGGTGGCGTGGCGCGCCGGGCGGTCGGAGGAGGCGCGGGCGCGCTGGGTCCAGGCCGCGCAGACCGAGCCGCGCGTGGCCCGCGCGGCGGCCGCGCTCTACTGGGCGGCGCGGGCCACACCCGACCGCAGCGAACGCCTCCGGCTCCTCCAATCCGCCGCGCAATCCCCTCCCTGGAGCCTCTACGCGGCGCTGGCCAGGGAGCGTCTGGGACTGGGGACGACGCTGGTGCCGCCGGGCGCGCTGTCCGACAGCTCCTCCAGCCCCCCTGCGGGCAGCGCCGCCGAGCGCACGGCGCTGGCCCGTGCTCTTCTGGAGGCGCGGGCCTCCGGTGAGGCTGCGGAAGCCGCCGCCTGGGCGGGGGACCGGGTGACGCAGGCCACCGCCCTGCACGCCGCCGGCCGTCACCCCGAGGCCATCCGCATCGCCGAGGAGCTCCTCTTCGACGACCTTGCCGCACTCCACCTGGCCTATCCCCGCCTCTTCGCGCAGGCGGTGGCGGAGGAGGCCCGGCGCGCGGGCCTGCCGGCGGCGCTCCTCTTCGCGCTCGTCCGGGAGGAGAGCCGCTTCGACGCGCAGGCGGTCTCGCCGGCGGGCGCGGTAGGCCTCACCCAGGTCACGCCGGGCACGGCGGCAGGTCTGGCCGGCCGTCCGCTCCCGGTGGACGAGCTGCTGCGCCCGGCGGTGAACCTGCGCCTGGGCGCCACCTACCTGGCCCGCCAGCTCCGCCGCTTCCGCGGGAACGAGGTGCTGGCGCTCATCGCCTACAACGCGGGGCCGGGGGTGGCGGCACGCCTGGCCCGCACCCTCCCGCTGGACGACCTCCCCGCCGCGCTCGAGACCATCCCCATCCGGGAGACCCGCGGGTACGTCTACCGGGTCTTGCAGGGCCGGCGGATCTACGCCGCCCTGGGGCGCTGACGCTCCTGGAACCCTGACGCCCCTGGAGCGCTAACGCCCTGGCGCGGTGACGCGCCCAGGAGCGCCCGACGGGCCCCGGAGCGCCGACGGGCCCCGGAAAGCGCGGACGCCGCCCGGACCTGGACGCGGTGTGACCTCCAGGCGCTAGAATGCCCGAGGCGGCCCGTTCCGGCCTCGTCCAGGGTGGTGGCGGTTGCCGTGCGCGCCGCCACCGCGGGTCGGGACGCCCACATCCGCCGGACACACCCGATCCCGGCACCGGAAGGAGGGATGCCCGTGGCCTCGATGTCCGTCCTGGAGGCGATCCGCACCCGCCGCAGCATCGCCCGGCTGCGCCCCGACCCCGTCCCCCGCGAGGTGGTAGAGCGGGCGCTGGACGCCGCGGTGTGGGTGCCGAACCACCGCCTCACCGAGCCCTGGCAATTCTTCGTCCTGCAGGGCGCGGCCAAGCGCCGCTTCGCGGAGATCCGCCGCGACTTCCGGCGCGCCTCCCTGCCCAACCCCGACGCCCCGGAGGCCCAGCCGGCGCTGGAGAAGCTCTACGCGGACACGCTGGCCACCCCGCTCGTGATCGTCGTCACCGCGCACGTGGCCGAAGACCCCGAGGTGCGCGAGGAGGACTTCTGGGCCACCTTCGCGGCGACGTACGCGCTGATGCTGGGGCTGTGGAGCGAGGGCGTGGGCAGCTACTTCCGGACGGGGCCGCTGCGCGACTACCCGCCGCTGCGGGAGCTGCTGGGCCTGCCGGCGGACCGGCGCATCACCGGCGTGCTCTACGTCGGCTACCCCGCCGACGTCCCGCAGAAGCGGCGCACGCCGGCGACGGAGAAGACGGTCTGGCTCGACGGCCAGGGGTAGGAGACCACCCGCCACCAGGCGGCCGGCAGGGGCGCCTGGCGGACCCGCCGAATGTCGCGAACGGTCCCGTCGGGGCCGGACGTCGCAGCCGCCCGGCAGTGGGGCCAGGGAGGGTGCGCGTGAGCGACACGGCCGCCTACGTGGCGTCGCTGCGGAAGGTCCCGCTCTTCGCCGGGCTCACCGCGGAGGAGCTGAGCCTCATCGCCCGCTCGGTGAAGGAGCGGGTCTACGAGCCCGGGGCCGTCATCGTCCGCCAGGGGGACCCGGGGGTGGGGTTCTACCTCATCGTCGACGGGCGGGTCGAGGTCACCCACGACGGCCACCGCATCCGGGAGCTGGGCCCGGGGGAGTTCTTCGGGGAGATGGCCCTCATGGAGGAGCGCGCCCGCACGGCCACGGTCACGGCGCGGGAGCGCACCCGCTGCCTGCAGCTGGTCCGCTGGGACTTCCGCGCTCTGCTGAAGGAGCACCCCGACCTGGCGGTGCGCCTGCTGGAAGTGGTGGTCCGGCGCCTCCGGGAGCACCCCCTCTCGCGCGAGCAGGAGTAGCCCCGCCGACCCGCGCCCTCACGCCACGTCGGGTCGGCTCACGCACCATTTGACGAGCTCCGCGCGGTTCGCTACCATACTCCAAATTCAGAATCCTCTTCCGCCATGCGAAATGGACACCCGGCCCCGCGACTGAACGGCGCTCGCGCCCTGGAGAAGGGCGTGCGCCTCCTCCTGCTCCTGGCGTCCCGCGACGGCCCGCAGCCCCTCTCCGCGCTGGCCCTCCGCGGCGGGCTCCCGCCCAGTACGGCCCACCGCCTGCTGGCCACCCTGGTCCGCCTGGGCGTCGTGGAGCAGGAGCCGGAGACGCGGCGCTACCGGATCGGTCCGCGCACGGTGGCCTTCGCCGCCGACGTCCTGCAGCAGACCGACCTGACGCGGGAGGCGGCGCCGGTCCTGCACGCGTACGTGCGGGAGACCGGCGAGGCGATCTCCCTGGCCACCCTGCAGGAGGGCGAGGTGGTGCTCCTGGAGCAGGTCCGCGGCGTGGACGCCCCGCGCCTCTTCCTGCACATCGGCCGCCGGGCCCCGCTCCACAGCACGGCGCTCGGCAAGGTGCTGGCCGCCGGCCTGCCCGACGAGGAGGTGCGGCGGCTCCTCGGTCAGCGCGGGATGGCCCGGCTGACCCCGCGCACGATCACCTCGCCGCGGCGCTTCCTGGAGCACCTGGCAGAGGTGCGCCACCTCGGCTACGCCCTCGACGACGAGGAGACGGTGCAGGGCGCCCGCTGCCTGGCCGTCCCCGTCCGCGACCACCGCGGGCGCGTCGTGGCCGCACTCAGCAGTTCCGGGTCGACCGGCGCCTGGAGCGCCGGGCACATGGCCGCCGTGCGCGAGGCCCTGGTACGCGCCGGCAGCCGCCTGTCCGCGCGGCTCGGCTATCGCCCTGACGGCGTCGCCGCCGCGGGCGCGCGCGTGCCGGCCGGACCGCCGGGCCCGGGAAGGGAGGGACGATAGATGGCTCGAGTCACATCCACCACCCTCTGGCGGGGAGCCGCCCTGTGCCTGGTCGGCGTCCTCCTCCTCGGCCTGCTGGTCCTGCCGGCGGCGGTCGCGGCGCCCCGCGTGCGGCTCACGATGTTCATCTGGGCCGGCGCCAACCAGGGCGTGGTCCCCCGCGAGGTGGTCGCCCGCTACGTGCGGACCCACCCGCACGTCGAGGTGGAGTTCTGGGAGTCCAACAACACGGTGACCTACCCGCGCATGGTGGCGGCCAAGCAGGCCAACCCCAACAACCCGCTGATCCACTTCGGCTACTTCAACGTCGACGCCAGCAGCCGCGGGGACGTGGACGACATGTGGCTGCCGCTCGACCCGGCGCGCATCCCCAACATGCGGGCGGTGCACGCCAGCCTGCGGCGCCCCGGGAACCGGGGCATCGGCTACGGGATCAGCGCCCTCGGGCTGATGTACAACAAGGACCTGGTCAAGGACCCGCCCGACTCGTGGACCGCCCTGTGGGACCCGAAGTGGCGGGGCAAGGTCACCTTCTTCGACAACAACTTCTTCCCCCTGGTGCTGGCGGCGCGGCTCAACGGCGGCTCCGAGCGGAACATCGACCCCGGGTTCCGGATCTGGGCCGAGAACGCCAAGAACATCCGTGCCCTGGTGACCAGCAACGACCAGCTGAAGAACATGCTGGTGAGCGGCGAGGCCCTCCTGGCCCCCTGGTTCACCAGCATCTGGGCCTTCTGGGCGGCGGAGGGGGCCCCCCTCGGCTTCGTCAACCCCAAGGAGGGTGTGATCGCCTTCCCCATCTACCTCCAGATCGTCAAGGGCAGCACCCCCGAGCAGGTGCGGGTGGCCGAGGAGATCATCAACGAGCTGCTCGCCACCGAGAACAACGCCCGCTACGCCCGGCTGACCTACAGCATCCCGGCGATCCCCGGGGCGCCGCTGTCGCCGACCGTGGAGAAGATCCTCAACCCCCGCCTGCTCGACACGGCCATCTGGCTCGACTGGGCGACCATGGCGCAGCAGGCCAGCGTGTGGCGGCAGCGCTGGGAGCGCGAGGTGAAGTCCCGGCTGTAGGCCGGCGGAGGCAGGGCGCCGCGCCCGGGGGCGCGGTGGGGAAGCAGAGCGCCGCGCCCCCGGGGGCGCGGCGGGGAGGCAGGCGTGGACGCACAGGGAGCGGGAGTCCCGGCCGTCGAGGTGCGGGGGGTCACCAAGCGCTTCGGCGCCCTGGTGGCCGTGTGCGAGGTCTCGTTCGCCGTGGCCGAGGGGGAGTTCTTCTCCCTGCTGGGGCCCTCCGGGTGCGGCAAGACGACCACCCTGCGCCTCATCGGCGGGTTCGAGCTGCCCGACGCCGGCGAGGTCTGCATCGGCGGCCGGCCCATGGGCCGGACCCCGCCCAACCGCCGGGAGACGAACATGGTCTTCCAGCGCCTGGCCCTCTTCCCCCACTACACGGTCTACGAGAACGTCGCCTTTGGCCTGCGGATGCGGCGGGTCCCCGAGCGGGAGGTGCGGCGGCGGGTGGGCGAGGCGCTGGAGCTCGTGCGCCTGGAGGGGCTGGGGCCCCGCCGGGTGACGGAGCTCTCCGGCGGCCAGCAGCAGCGCGTGGCGCTGGCCCGCGCCCTCGTGACCCGCCCGCGCGTCCTCCTGCTGGACGAACCCCTCAGCTCGCTCGACCTCAAGCTGCGCCTGCAGATGCAGGAGGAGCTCAAGCGCCTGCAGCGCGAGGTGGGCACGACGTTCATCTACGTCACCCACGACCAGGGCGAGGCGCTGGCGATGAGCGACCGCGTCGGGGTCATGGCCGGCGGTCGCCTCTACCAGGTGGGCGACCCCCTGGAGATCTACGAGCGCCCCCGCACGCGCTTCGTCGCCGGCTTCATCGGGGATGCCAACCTCCTGGACGGTGTCGTGGAGGCGCTGGGGCCGACGTGGGTGACGCTGCGCGTCGACGGGGTGCGCGTCCAGGGACGCCGCGGCGGGTGGGAGGCGGTGGGGCGACGGGCGACGCTGTGCCTGCGCCCCGAGCGCGTGCGGGTGGAGTCGCGGCCGCCGGTCGGCGGTGGCGCGCTGCGCGGCCGCGTGGAGGACCGGGCGTTCAGCGGGCACGTCGTGCGGTACCGGCTGCACGTCGGGCCGCTGCGGCTGCAGGCGACCCTGCCCTACGTGGCCGGGATGCCGCTCCACGCCCCCGGCGACGAGGTGTGGGCCACGTGGGACCCGGCGCAGGCGGTGACGGTGCCGCCCGACGATGAGGCGGGGGCGACGGTGGAGGCAGCAGGCCGGGTGCCCGGGCGCGCGGCCGCCCTGACCCGGTCCGAGGTCGCGGTGCCCGCCGCCCTGAGGGAGGGAAGGGGATGAGGCGCACGCTGGACGTGGGCGGCGTCGCCGCCCTGCCGGGCACGCGCGCCCTGGGGGATGTCGTGGCCGGCGAGCTGCCGGACGGCACCCCGGTGCGGTTGCCGCTCCTGGTGCTCAACGGCGCCGACGACGGGCCGATCCTCTGGCTGGGCGCGGGCCTCCACGGCACGGAGGTCCCGGGCATGGAGGTGATCCGGCGGGTCGTGCGGGAGGCGGTCGACCCCGCCCGGCTGCGGGGCGCGGTCGTGGCCGCCCCGCTGCTCAACCCCTTCAGCTTCCACCAGCACCAGATGCTCACCCCCCAGGACGGCTACAACCTCAACCGCGTCTTCCCCGGCGACCCCGAGATGCTCCTCAGCCACCGGCTCGCCGCCCTCATCGCCCGGCTGGCGGCGGGGTGCGACGCCTACCTGGACTTCCACGCCAACCCCACCCCGGCGATGGAGTTCAGCATCATCCGCCATCCCGGCGACGAGGCGCTCTGGCGGCGCAGCCGCGCCCTGGCGGAGGCGTTCGGGATCACCACCATCGAGATGGCCCCCGTGCACGAGCGCCACCGCACCGGGACCTTCACCGACATGGTGCAGGGGTGGGGGAAGCCCTGCCTGGTGCTGGAGCTGCTGGCCTGGCGGCGCGTGGACCCGCGCTCGCTCCAGACCGGCGTGCGCGGCACGCTCAACGTCATGCGCCACCTGGGGATGCTCGACGGCGCGCCGGAGCCGCAGGTGGACGTTCCGGTGATCCCCGGCCCCCTCTCCCGGATCGAGCTCACCGCCAACCGGGGCGGGCTGGTCCACCCCCTGCGGGACCCGGGGACGGCGGTGCGCGAGGGCGAGGTCATCGGGCTGATCCGGAATCCCTGGGGGGACGTGGTGGAGGAGGTTTGCAGCCCGCGGGACGGCTGGATTCTCGCCTGGCCACTGCTGGGGACCCAGGCGGTGGCCACCGGCGACATCCTCACCTTCATCGCCTTCCGGCCGTGAGGGGCTGAGGCGGTCTCCCGGCCGTGAGGGGCTGAGGCGGTGTCCGGGGTGGCAGGCGCGCGATGAGGCTCCGGGGGCCCCTGGCGATGGCGTTCCTCGCCCCGGCGCTGCTCGTCATGGCCGGGCTCTACGCCGTGCCGCTGGGCGTCTACCTGGTGAACAGCTTCCATCGCTTCGAGGCCGGGCGGATCCTCCCGGGCTGGACGTGGGAGACCTACGCGGCGTTCTTCACCGACCCGTTCGCCTATCGGGTCATCGGCCAGTCCCTCCGCCTGGCCGTCCTGGTCACGGGGCTGGCTCTGCTGCTGGGCTACCCGCTCGCCTACGCGCTGCACACCCGGGTGCGCCGCCCGGGCAGCCGCGCGGCGGTGGCGCTCCTCCTCTTCTCGCCGCTGGTGGTCAGCGTCGTGGTCCGGACCTACGGGTGGTTCATCCTCCTGGCCACCCGGGGGCTGGTGAACACGGCGCTGCGGGCGTCGGGCCTGGTCGACACGCCCCTGCCGCTGCTGTTCAACCTGCGCGGCGTGGTGGTCAGCCTGACCCACATCCTGCTGCCGTTTGCCGTCTTCCCCATCTACAGCGTGCTGGTCCGGCTGGACACCACGCTGAAGGACGCCGCCCGCGACCTGGGCGCCGGCCCCTGGGCGACCTTCACGCACATCACGCTGCCCCTGACCATGCCGGGGGTCGTCGCCGCGGCGTTGATCTGCTTCACGCTGGCCCTCAGCAGCTTCGTGACGCCGCAGCTGCTGGGCGGGGGGCGCGTCCAGGTCCTGCCGCTCGTGGTCTACCAGAGCACGGTGGAGATCAACTGGCCGCTGGGAGCCGTGGCCGGCCTCACCCTGCTCGTCCTGTCCCTCGCCGCCGTCTGGACCCTCAACGGCCTGCTGCGACGGCTGCCGAGCGTGTGAGGGCCGGGAGGTACCGGGGATGAGCGTGCTGGCGCAGGACCTGCGGGCGGCGTCCCGGGAGGAGCGCGCCGAGGCGGTGCGCACGCTGGTGCTCCGGGCGGGCCTGGCCCTGGGCGTCGGGTTCGTCCTCCTGCCGCTGGCGATCGTGGTCGTCTACTCCTTCAGCAGCGTCGCCTACGGGGTCTTCCCGCCGCCGGGGCTGTCGCTCCGCTGGTACGGCCACCTCCTCGCCCAGGAGGCGTTCCGGGGCGCTTTCCTGCGCAGCGTGGGGATCGGGGTGTGCGCCACCGCGCTCGCCCTGGCCGTGGGGCTGCCCGCCGCCGTCGTGCTGGTGCGGGCGCGCTTCCCCGGCCGCGACCTGCTGCGTGCCTTCCTCCTCTCGCCCATCGTCATGCCGAAGATCGTGCTCGGGGTGGGGTGGTTCATCTTCTTCGCCCGTCTGGGGCTGGAGGGGGGCGTGGGCCCCCTCGTCCTCGCCCACACCGTCGTCGTGCTGCCCTTCGTGGTGACGATCCTAGCGGCGAACCTGGTGGGGTTGGACCCCTCGGTGGAGGAGGCGGCCCAGGACCTGGGGGCGGGGGTGGCGACGGTGCTGTGGCGCATCGTCCTCCCGCAGATCCGCCCGGGGGTGGCGGTGAGCGCCGTGCTCGCCTTCATCGTCTCCTTCGATCAGGTGGAGAGCTCGATCTTCTTGACCCGCGGCGCCAACAACACGCTGCCGGTCGAGATGTTCCTCTACATGGAGAAGTGGCAGGACCCGACCATCGCTGCGCTCTCCACGGTGCTGATCGGGTTCGCTGCGGCCCTGGTGGCGGCGGGCCTGGTCCTGGCGCGAGGCGCCGACCTGCGCCGGCTGCTGGGGCGCTGACGGGGCACGCGGGCGGTGGGCGCGAACGAGGGGACGATGCCCGGGCGCACGGTGGAGTGGTTGGAGGTGAGCCGGCTCGCCAGTGGGATGCTCCTGCGCGTCCCGGTCTGGACGGTCCGGGGCACGGGCGCCGGGCCCGCCCTGGGCGTAACGGCGGCCATCCATGGCGATGAGATCGTCGGCATCGAGGTGGTCCGCCGCCTGCTCGACCGCCTGGAGCGGACGCCCTTCCGGGGGATGGTCCGGGCGGTGCCGGTGGCAACCCGCTGGCCCCCATCCTCTTCGTCTTTGCCTATGCCTTCAGCAGCGTCTCCTACGCCGTCTTCCCGCCGCCGGGGTTCTCCCTGCGCTGGTTCGAGCGCCTCCTGACCCAGCACGACCTGCTGCGGGCGGCGCTGAACTCCCTGCTCGTGGCGGCGGCGGCCACGGCCGGGAGTCTGGGGCTGGGGACCCTGGCCGCCCTGGGACTGGTGCGCTACCGCTTCGCCGGCCGGGAGGTGCTGCGCGCGGTCTTCCTGGCGCCGCTCATCGTGCCGCGGATCGCCTTCGGCGTAGCCATCATGGTCTACATGATCCTCCTGCGCCGCTTCGGCGGGCTGGACAGCCTCGTCCTGGCCCACCTGATGGTGACGCTGCCGTTCGCCATCTCGATCCTCTCGGCCAGCCTGGTGAGCGCGGAGCGGGTCCTGGAGGAAGCGGCCATGGACCTGGGAGTGACGCCGCTGCAGACCTTCCTGCGGGTGACGCTGCCGCAGATCCGCACGGGGCTGGCCGTCAGCGCCTTCTTCGCCTTCATCATCTCCTGGGACCAGGTGGAGACCTCGCTCTTCCTCGTGAAGACCGACAACGTCACGCTGCCGGTGGCCATGTTCTACTACATCCAGCGCCACCAGGACCCGGTGATCGCCGCCCTCTCCACCGTGCTGATCGCCGCGGCGGCCGTGGCCGGCGCGGCGGCGGTGGCCGCCACCGACCCCCGCGACCTCTCCCGCCTGCTGGGCGCCCGCGGGCGGTGAGCCGACCCACACCGGGACCAGCAGCCGGTCCAGATCGTCCCGGTGGATCCGCACCGGCCGGCCCAGCCGGATGGCCGGAAGCCGTCCCTGCCGGACGTAGGCGTACACCGTGAGGCGGTGGAGCTGCAGGTAGGCGGCCGCCTGCCGGACCGTGAGGAGCTCGGGCAGCTCGCGACGCATGCCGCCATGGTGGCAGAGCCCGCGGCGAGGATGGAGTGATGCGGCGCATCCCCGGCCGGTGACTGCGGTCACAGCCTTCCGCGGCCGCCGCCGGGAGCGTGTTTGGCGGCGAGGGGGAGGTGGCGGCGTGGAGGGTGAAAACCCCCTTCGAGGGCGGTCTGCCCCCAGACCGCGTCCGGCATCACGGAGGAGGTCCCATGGCCCGACCCAAGGTCTACGTCACGCGGCCGCTCCCCGAGCCCGCCCTGGCCCTCATCCGGGAGCGGACGGAGATGCGCCTGTGGGAGCAGGACGAGATCCCCCCGCCCCGCGACGTCCTGCTGCGCGAGGTCGCCGACGTCGACGGGCTGCTCGCCCTGCTCACCGACCGCATCGACGAGGAGCTGCTCGCGCGCGCCCCCCGCCTGCGTGTGGTGGCCAACTATGCCGTCGGCTTCGACAACGTGGACGTGGCGGCGGCCACGCGGCGCGGCGTCGTCGTCACGAACACCCCGGGGGTCCTCACCGAGACCGTGGCGGACTTCGCCATGGCCATGATCCTGGCGGCGGCGCGGCGCCTGGTCGAGGCCGACCGCTACACCCGCAGCAACCTGTGGCGCTCCTGGCAGCCGATGCTCTTCCTGGGGCAGGACGTGCACGGCGCCACCCTGGGGCTCGTCGGGCTGGGGCGGATCGGCAGCGCCGTGGCCCGGCGTGCCCGCGGCTTCGACATGCGCGTCCTCTACTACGACGTGGTGCGCCGGGAGGACCTGGAGCGGGAGATGGGCATCGTCTTCCGCCCCCTGGAGGAGGTGCTGCGCGAGAGCGACTTCATCAGCATCCACACGCCGCTGACTCCCGAGACCCGCCACCTCATCGGCCGCCAGCAGCTGCGGATGATGAAGCCGACGGCGGTGCTGGTGAACACGGCCCGCGGGCCCATCGTCGACACCATGGCGCTGTACGAGGCCCTGCGCGACGGCGTCATCTGGGCGGCGGCCCTGGACGTCTTCGAGGTGGAGCCGGTCCCCCCGGACCACCCGCTGCTCACGCTCGACAACGTCACCGTCGCCCCGCACATCGCCAGCGCCTCGGTGCGGACGCGCACGCAGATGGCGCTCATGGCCGCGGAGAACCTGCTGGCGGTGCTGGAGGGGCGGCGGCCCCCCAATCCCGTCAACCCTGAGGTCCTGGAAGGACGGTAGGGGGATGGCCCTCCTCTACCTGGGGATGGAGGACGCCGTGGTGGTCGTCCGGGAGGGGAGGTCTGGGTGGGCCGTCGAGGAGCGCCTCACCGGCCAGCCGGTCCAGGGCGTGGCGGCGGACCCGCAGGATCCTGTGCGGGTCTACGCAGCCACCGCCGAGGGGCTGTGGCGCAGCGCCGACGGCGGCCGCACCTGGGAACGCGCGGCGGCCCCGGGACTGGACGACGTCACCGCGGTGGCGGTGGCTCCGGCCCACGACGGCGGTCCCGGCCCCGTGTACGCCGGCACCGAGCCGAGCCGCCTCTTCCGCTCCGACGACGGCGGGGTCACCTGGCGGGAGCTGCGCGGGCTTGTGGCCCTGCCCTCGGCCCGGACCTGGAGCTTCCCGCCTCGTCCGAAGACCCACCACGTCCGCTGGATCGCCCCCGACCCGGCGCGGCCGGGGCGCCTCTACGTGGCCATCGAGGCCGGGGCCCTGGTGCACTCCGCCGACGGCGGGGAGACCTGGCACGACCGCGTCCCCGGCGGGCCCTACGACACCCACACGCTGGCCGTCCACCCCCACGCGCCCGACCGCCTCTACTCCGCGGCGGGGGACGGCTACTTCGAGAGCCTGGACGGCGGCGCGTCGTGGCGTTCACCCGAGGAGGGCCTGCGCCACGGCTACCTCTTCGGCGTCGCCGCGGATCCGGGCGATCCCGAGACCGTGGTGGTCTCGGCGGCGGCGGGACCGGGGAGTGCGTACGTGGCCGGGCGGGCGACCACCTACCTCTACCGGTGGCAGGGCCAGGGCCCGTGGGCGCTCCTCCGGGAGGGGCTGCCGGAGGCGCGCCGCACCACGATCACGGTGCTGGCCACCCACCCGCAGGCACCCGGGGTGGTCTACGCCGCCAACAACCGGGGGATCTTCCGCTCGCGCGACGGGGGAGCGCGGTGGACGGCGCTCGAGCTCCCCTGGCCGGCGCGCTTCCAGGACCACGCCGTCCAGGGGGTGGTGGTGATCGAGCCCTAGTGCGGGTGCTCCGTCTCGCCGCGGCGCGTCGCGGACCTCCCGCCGGGGGCCGGGGCCGCGGGCCCGCCGGGCGCGGCTCGCGACGGCCAGAGAGAGCGCAGGGCGCCGGAAGCTCCCGGCGCCCTGCGCGAGTCGACGGGCGACGTCCCCTACTGCTTGCCGATCGTCCAGGTGCGGAACTGCATGTCCGGGCTCAGCTGGATGCCGGTGACGTTCTTCTGCGCGACCGCGAAGGCCTGCAGGTTGTTCGTCCACATCGGCACCAGGATGGCCGACTCGGCCAGCAGCCGCTGGGTCTGCTGGTAGAGCTGGGTGCGCCGAGCCCGGTCGGTGGTCTGCTTGGCCTCGGTGAGGAGCTGGCGGAACTGCTGCGCGTACTGCTTGTCCCGCGCGCTGGTGGCCTTGTTGAGGAAGGTGCCCAGGCTCTCCGGCGACTCGATGAGCCAGGGGGCCAGGAAGTTGTCGGGGTCGACGAAGTCCGGGAACCACCCCAGGAAGAACATGCCGAACTGCCCGGCGGCCATCGACTTCGTGTAGGTGGCCCACTCCTGCGTCTTGATCTCCACCGTGGCCAGGCCCGTCTCCTCGATGGCCCGCTTCACCACCGCGCCCGCGTCCGGCTCGGTGTTACCGTAGCGGACCGGGGTGAGCCACAGGGTGAGGGCGAGCTTGCGGCCGGAGCTGTAGCCGGCCTCGCGCAGCAGCGCCCGGGCCTGCTCCAGGTTGCGGCGCGGGAAGGCCTCCACGTGGCTCCACAGCCCTGGCGGCACCATGCTGTAGAGCGCAGTGTTGAGGCCGCCGAAGACGTTGCGCACGATGCGGTCGCGGTCCAGCGCCAGCGCCACGGCGCGGCGGACGCGGACGTCGTCGAAGGGTTTCACCGTGACGTTGAAGACGATGTAGCGCACCGAGAGGCTGGGGCCGCGGATGACGGTCACCCGGGGGCTCTGCTGCAGCCGCCGCAGGTCCTCCGGGTTGAAGGTGCGGAACCCGACGTCCACCTGCCCCGACTCGACGGCGGCGGCCAGGGCCGAGGCGTCGGCCAGGAAGACGGTGATGACCCGACGGCTCTTGGGGGCGGGGCCCCAGTAGCCGCGGTAGGCCTCGTAGACCGTCCGCTGGTCCGGCACGTACTGGGCCAGCCGGTACGGTCCGGTGCCGGCGAAGCGCCCCTTGGCGAACTCGTTGGCCGGGGTGGAGCGGGGGCTGAAGACGTGGGCGGGCGCCACCCCGTGGGTCATGCGCGCCAGGAAGGTGGCGTCCCGCTCGCGCAGCCGGATGCGCACCGTCGTGGCGTCGACGACCTCGACGGGCAAGCGGATGTTCTTGATCAGCCCGACGCCGCCCTCGGGGCCGTCCAGCTTGAGGGCGCGCTCCAGCGAGAACTTCACGGCCGCGGCGTCGAAGGGTGTCCCGTCGGTGAACGTCACCCCGCGGCGCAGCTTGAAGGTGTAGGTGAGCCCGTCATCGGAGACCTGCCAGGACTCCGCCAGCTGCCCCACGATGTCCGTGGTCCCGGGTTTGAACTGCACGAGCGCCTCCGAGACCTGCGCGAAGACGTGCCAGGTCCAGTAGTCGTAGGAGTTCTCCGGAGAGAGCTCGGTGATCTTGTCGGTGGTTCCCAGGACCAGCGTGTCGCGCGGCGTGGCTGCGGGCGCCCGGGACGCCGGCGCCCCCAGGACGACCACGAGCCCCGCCACCAGCAGGACGGCACACAGGCGTGATGCGGTCATGCCTCACCCCCCGTGGTTGGGATCGCTTCTCCCGGTAGCGATTTCAGTGTAGCGCAGGGGGCATCCTGCCGCGCAGCGACCTACTCGACGGCGCGGCGCCGGCGGGGGCTGAGCCGGTCGGCCAGCCCTTCCCCCAGCATCCCGAACCCCAGGGAGAGGAGGATGATCATCAGGCCGGGGAAGGTAATGAGCCACCAGTAGCCCGCCTGCAGGAACTTCTGGCCGTTCTGGATGTCGAAGCCCCAGTCCGGCGTGGGAGGCGGCAGCCCGAAGCCCAGGAAGGCCAGCGCCGCTTCGGTGAGGATGGCGTCGGCGATGTTGAAGGAAGGGACGGTCATCACCGCGCTCAGGGTGTTGGGGGCGATGTGCCGCAGGAGCACGCGGCTGCCGGAGGCCCCCACCGCCCGCGCCGCCTCGACGAACTCCTGCTCCCGCACCACCAGCACCTGCGCCCGCGCCACCCGGAAGTAGGCCGGGACGTAGACGAAGGCGATGGCCGCCGTCATGTTGGTCAGCCCCGGGCCCAGCATGGCCACGATGGCGATGGCCAGGATGAGGGCGGGGAAGGAGTAGATCGCGTCCATCACCAGGGAGAGGACCCGATCCAGCCCGCCGCCGGCGGCCCCGGCCACCCACCCGAGCGCCGTCCCCGCGCTCAGCGAGATGGCCACCGAGAGCGCCGCCACCAGGAGCGGGACGCGCCCCCCGTACAGCACCCGGCTCAGCACGTCGCGCTGCAGCTGGTCCGTCCCCATGGGGTGGGCCGGCGACGGGGGCTGGAGGCGGTCCGCGCCCGTCGGGGCCGTGGGGTCGTAGGGGGCCAGGACGGGGGCGGCCAGCGTCACCAGCACCACCAGGGCGACGATGGCCGCGCCGCCCACGAGCAGGTACCCGCGGCGGACCGGGTGGCGCACGCGGCGGCCCGGGGGCACCGGCGCGCGGCGGACCCGGCGCATCAGAAGCGGATGCGCGGGTCCACCCGGGCGTAGAGGACGTCCACCGCCAGGTTGACCGCCGAGATGAACAGCGCGATGAAGACCACGGCGCCCTGGATGGCGGCGAAGTCTCGCGAGGAGATCGCCTCCAGCAGGTAGCGGGCCACCCCGGGCCAGGAGTAGACCGTCTCGGTGAGGATGGCCCCGGCCATCAGCAGGGCGAACTGGAGCCCCACCACCGTGACGATGGGGATGAGGGCGTTGCGCAGGGCGTGGCGGCGGACCACCACCGGCTCGGGCAACCCCTTGGCCCGGGCCACGGTGACGTACTCGCGCTCCAGCACCTCCAGCATGCTCGTGCGGGTCATCCGCCCGATGAACCCCGACACGACCAGCCCGAGCGTGAGCGTCGGGAGCACCAGGTGGCGCAGGGCGCCGAGAAACAGGCGCAGGTCCCCGCGCAGCAGCGTGTCCACCGTGTAGAGGTGGGTGATCGGCTCGAAGAAGGCGGCGGCCACCGGGTCCAGGCGGCCCCCCGCCGGCAGCACCCGCCAGCGCACCGCGAAGAGCATCAGCAGCATGAGCCCGATCCAGAAGACGGGCATGGCGAAGGAGGCGATGTTGAACAGGCGGACCAGGTGGTCGGCGGGGCGGTCGCGGCGGACCGCGGCCACGAGGCCCGTCCCCACCCCGATGGCGGTGGCGGCGAGCATGCCGAAGACCGCCAGCTCCAGCGTGGCCGGAAGGCGCAGCAGCAGCTCCTGGGTCACCGGGAGCCCGGTGCGGACGGAGGTGCCGAAGTCCAGTCGGGCCACGTCGCCGAGGTAGTCCAGGTACTGCACCGGCAGGGGGCGGTCGAGCCCGAGCTGGGCGCGGCACCGTGCCAGGGTCTCCAGGGTGACGTTGCGCCCGCCCAGCAGCGCCAGGCACGGGTCGCCCGGCAACACCCGCAGGATGACGAAGACGACCGTGAGCAGCACCAGCAGCATAGGCAGGGTGAGGGCCAGGCGGGTGAGGATGTAGCGCAGCACCGCTCAGGGGTGGGGGCGCACGCCCCGGCCGGCCCAGCGCTCCAGCGCCCGCACGCCGGCCGAGCCCACGAGCGTCATGAGCAGGTAGAGCAGCGCCACCATGTTGTAGGTCTCGAAGGCCCGGAAGGTCCGCGCGTTGAGCAGGTTGCCCGAGTAGGTGAGCTCCTGCACGGAGATCACCGAGGCCAGCGACGAGTCCTTCAGCATGGCCACGAAGTCGTTGCCCAGTGGCGGCAGGATGATGCGCAGCGCCTGCGGCAGGACGACGTAGCGCATCGTCTGCCCGTAGCTGAGCCCCAGCGAGCGGGCCGCCTCCACCTGGCCCCGCGGGATGGCCTCGATGCCCGCCCGGTAGATCTCCGCCAGGTAGGCCCCGTAGCCGATCCCCAGCGCCAGCACCGCCCGCACCACCGGGTCGCGCCACCAGCGCATCCCCGTGGCGTCGGCGATGGCCGGGGTGGCCACGAAGGCGACGTAGAGGAGGAAGACCAGCAGCGGGACCCCGCGCACCACCTCGATGTAGAGGATCGCCGGCGTGTGCAGCCAGGGGTTGCGCGAGACCCGCGCCAGCCCGGCTACGAGCCCGACCACCAGCGCCAGCGCGTAGGAAGCCAGGGAGAGGTAGAGCGTCAGGAGGACGCCCTCGGCCAGGAAGGCGAGGGTCTCGCGGTAGACCGGGGAGCCGGCGACGCGCAGTGCCACCAGGATCCCCCCGATGGCCAGCACCAGGGCCCACCAGGGGAGGCGCTCGAGCGGGAGGGGGAGGAGCCGCCCGGTCCCCGCCCGGCGGGCCTCGCTGGTCCCGACCGGGCCCAGGCTCACCAGGAGCGGCGAGGGGACCGGGAGGGCGCTGCCCCCGGTCCCCTGGCGCCGCCGTCCTCCCCTACTGCGTGGGCTTCCACTCCTCGAACCACTTCTTCTGGAGCTGGGCCAGGGTGCCGTTGGCCTTGAGCTGGTCCAGCGCGGCGTTGAAGGCGTTGCGCAGCTCCGTGTTGCCCTCGCGCACCACGATCCCCAGCTGGTCCCGCGTCAGCTTCTCCCCGACGGTCTTCAGCTTCCCGGGGTTGGTCCCCATGTACCCGAGCGCGGCCACGCTGTCGATGATCACCGCGTCCACGTCCCGGTTGAGCAGGGCCTGCACCGCCAGGTCGAAGGTGCGGTAGCGCTTGACCTCCTTGACCTTCCCCTCCTTCTGCATCTGGGTGGCCAGCTCGTCGTTGGTGGTGCCGATCTGGACGGCCACCGTCTTGTCGGCCAGGTCCTCGGCCCCGCGGATGCGCGTCTCGTCCTGGCGCACCAGGACCTGCTGCCCCACCTCGATGTAGGGCTGGGTGAAGTCGACGGTCTTGTCCCGCTCCGCGGTGATGGTGATGCCGGAGATGGCCACGTCGAAGTCGCCCTTCTGGACGCCGGCCAGCACGCCCTCCCAGGCCACGCTCTGGATCTGGGGCTTGCAGTTGGCCAGCTTGCAGATCTCGGTGATCAGGTCGACGTCGAAGCCGATGATGTTCTTGTTCGGGTCGAGCATCTCGAAGGGCGGGTAGGTAGCGTCGGTGGCGACGCGAAGCGTCCGGCCGCCCAGGTCGGGGACCTGCCCTGCCGCCGGCGAGGCCTGGCCGGGCGGAGCCTGCTGCGCTTGCCGCTGGCAGCCGGCCGCGACCAGCACGGCCACCAGCAGGGCCACCAGCACGATGCCTCGCGGAGTTCTCCTCATGGGCACCCTCCCCCCTCCGGGGCGTTCATCCTGCGCCGTCTACCAGGGACTATAATCTAGTTTGCACGTCACCGCCGGTTTTCCTGGCGTGGGGGCGGCGCGGTCGTCCGCCGGCGAGGCCGGCCGCCGTGACACCCGCTCCTGGCAGGAGGGAGGGACCTGTGAGGACGCGTGACCTGGCTGCCGCCGGGATCTTCATCGCCCTGGTCTTCGTCATCACCCGGTACACGGTGATGCCCATCCCGGCGACGAAGGGCTACTTCAACCTGGGCGAGGTGGCCATCTACATCGCGGCCATCGCCTTCGGCCCGCTGGTGGGGCTGCTCGCCGGAGGCCTGGGGTCGGCGCTGGCGGACCTGCACGCCGGGTACCAGCACTACGCCCTCTTCACGCTGATCATCAAGGGGGTGGAAGGGTACCTGGTGGGCCGCCTGGCTGGCGCCACGCTGGGGAGCCGCCTGCGGGGGCTCGTCGTGGGCGGGGCGTGGATGGTGCTGGGCTACTTCCTGGCCCAGACTGTCTTCTTCCGGTTCCTGGGCTTCGCGGACACGCGCAGCGCGGCCCTGACGGCGGCCCTCACCGAGCTGCCCTTCAACGTGGTGCAGGCGGTGGTGGGGATCGTCGTGGCCCTGCCGGTGACGCTGCGCCTGCGGGCGCTGGCGGGGCAGGCGTCCTAGGACGCCGGGCGGCCGACCCGCCGGCCGCGCTCGGTTCCCTCCCCGGTGTAGCTCCGGTATACTGAGGGTGTCTGCCGCGGGCGCTTAGCTCAGAGGTAGAGCGCCTCTCTGACGCAGAGGAGGTCGGAGGTTCAAGTCCTCCAGCGCCCACCACTCGAAAATGTAGACGGGACGCGGGGTTTCGCACCGCGTCCCGTTACGCTTCCTTCCCGCCGGAGGCCCTGACTACAGCTTAATTACAGCCATTCTAAGGGAATCACCGAGTGCACGCGGCGCAGCCAGTCTTCTGCGAACTCCCCGAACCGCGCCGTCCGCGAGGCGGCAGGTTCGAGATCCCTAGGCGCGTTTGGCCTCGCGCTGCGCGAGCACCTTCCGGGCCAGGCGCCGGCCCTCGTCCCCTTCCCCGATGGTCTGTCGGATCCGCTGGCCGCTCGCCGCGATGTTGTCGATGAAGAACACGACACGGCTCCGCCACGTACGCTTGTGCATAAATCCCCCTCCCCGGGGTACGTCGCAGGTTCTGAGAGCGGGCCCCAGGGAGCTGAGGTACCCGCTCCGAGAAGGACAGCGATCCCCAGTCCTGTGAAGATCGCGACCAGCAGCCATACAGCGAAAACGCCTAGCGCGGGATCTTCCGGCGCAGCGTCAGCTCGCTGCGCCCACTGTCCTTGTCGAGGACGACCTCGTCGACGAAGGTGCGGATGAGGAAGAAGCCCAGTCCCGGGCGGCTGAGGCTGCTCGGCCGGCCCGGCGGGGGCAGCTCCCAGGCCAGGTGGCGGCTCGTGGTGCGGCACTCGAAGACGCCGCGGCGCACGCGGTGCTGCACCCGCACCAGGTCCTCCTGGCGGCTGGGGGAGCCGTGGGTGGCGGCATTCGCGACCGCCTCGTGGACGGCCATCGCCAGGTCCCAGGCGGCCTGCTCGGCGAAGCCGGCCTCCCGCGCCCGTCGGTAGATCTCGGCCCGGATGGCCTGAAAGGGGACCTGCCCGGCCACGTCCTCGAAGATGGTCGTCCATTCGTTGTCGGAGCCAACGGAGGGGTGGGAGTGCGTCGGCGTGCCGTTGGCGGGACCTTCCACCAGCGCCTCCTCCTGGCCCGGGGGTCAGTTCCCGCGCGGGTCCTCCATCAGGAAGGCCGTCGCCGCGGCCACGCTGTCACAGACCTGAATGCGCTCGTCGAGCCGGACGATGTTCAGCAGTCGCCGAATGGACGACCGCTCCGGCGCCACCAGCGCCAGGCGGGTGCCGTGCTCGCTGGCCAGCACGGCGATCTGGTCCAGCACGCGCAAACCGCTGGCATCGAAGAACTCCGCCTCCGACAGATACACCACGAGATCCCGCCCCCGCCGCGCGGCCTCGGCCAGCCTGGTGCGGAGCGCCGGCGCGGTCAGGATGTCCACCTCACCCCGCACGCGGACGATCGTGACTGCATTCCCTTCCACGATGACCTCCAACGTGTCCGGCATGGCCCTCCCCCTTGCCAGGCCGACACTCCGACCACCAGGTGCCCTCGGCCAGTGGTGGGAAGGCTTCACCGTGGCTGCCCTGTCCCCTGCCCTGCAGGCCGCCGTCACCGGCAGGGCGCGCATGCGCATCCGCCAGGCGGGACATTTCCCCTCGAGACCGTACATTCTGTGGTAGACGTCGCCGGGTGGGTCGCTGCTCGGCTACCGGCAGCAGCCCCCCGGGGAGGGATGCCTCGTCCCTGTCCCGGAGCGGGGCGCCCCCTGCGCTGTTCGGGAACGGGCATGGAGCTGGCCACCGTCATCAAGAACCGCTCGATGTGCCGGCGCTACCACGACCGTGACGTGGAACCGGAGAAGCTGGCGCGCATCCTCGACCTGGCCCGCCGCTTCCCCTCGGCCGGACACACCCAGCCCCAGGAGTTCATCGTCGTGCGGGACCAGGCGGTGAAGGACGCCCTGGCCCAGGCGGCGCTGGCACAGACCTTCCTCGCCGAGGCGCCCGTGGTGATCGCCGTCGTCGCCGACACCCGCCGCTCGGCCGCCCGCTACGGTCAACGGGGCGTCCACTTCTACAGCCTCATCGACGGGGCGTTTGCCGCCATGCTCGTCTTGCTCGCCGCGGTCGACCAGGGGCTGGGGGCCGCCTTCGTCGGGGCGTTCGACGACCGGGAGGTCCAGCGGGTCCTCGGGGTGCCGGCCCCCGTGCGGCCGATCGGCCTCATCGCGCTCGGTTACTGCCGGGAGGGCGGGCGGCGGCGGCTCCCTCGGCGCCGGCCGGACGAGATCCTCCACTACGATCGCTACGGCCGCCGGGGGGCCGCGGTGGGAGGCCGGGCTGGCGCTCCTCGGCCTGACCGGGTTCAGCGACGCACGGGCGAGGGCGGTGCGGTCACGGCGTCAGTTCCATGACCTGCTGCTCCGGGTCCCAGCGGGTGCGCGTGCCGAAGGGGTGGCACAGCCTGGCCAGCAGCCCGGCGATCGCCTCCGCCTCCGCCGGGTCGGCCCGGGAGGCCTGCATGGCCCGGATCACCGTCGGGTAGAGCCGCACCCGCCGCACCGCCCCCGCCGCCCACTCGACGATGCAGATCACCGACTGGTCGTTCCGCTCGACCTCGTCGACCGCGTAGTCGTCGACGAAGTCCCCCAGGCAGTAGAGGATCGGGCGACCGCGGTAGAACTCGACGCCGCGGACCACGTGGCCGGAGTGGCCGAAGATGATGTCCGCGCCCGCGTCGACCAGCGCCCGGGCGAAGGGCGGGTGCTCGGGCGGCGGGCGGTAGCCCCAGTTCGGTCCCCAGTGGGCGGAGACGACGAGCACGTCCACCTCGGCCTTCGTCCGGGCGACCACCTCCAGGAGGTGCACCGCCCGCGGGTCCTCGAGGGTGACGGGGACGTACCACACCCCCGGACGGTCGTCCCCGGCCTCCCAGTCGGGCTCGTTGTCCGTGAAGGCGAGCACCCCGACGCGCAGCCCGCCGCGGACGACCACCGCCGGGCGCGTCGCCTCGGCGAGGGTGCGCCCCGCCCCGGCGTGGGCGATCCCCGCGCGGTCGAGCCGGTCGAGCATCTCCAGGAGGGCGTCCGCCTCGAAGTCGAAGGTGTGGTTGTTGGCCAGGGCGACGACGTCGATCCCGGCGACCTGGAGCACCTGTACGTTCTTCCCGTCGGACCGGAAGTGGAAGACCTTGGGCGTGGCGCTCCACGGCCGGCCGCGGTCGGCGATGACGCACTCCAGGTTGCAGCAGCGGACGTCGGCGGTGCGCACGAGGTCGAGGGTGTCGCCCCACGGGTAGTCCGGGGGGACCCGCCGCAACAGGTCGTTCACCAGGCGGCCCAGCATGACGTCGCCGACGAAGAGGAGCTGGATCCCACCCACGCTTCTATTGTCGACCACCCTGAGCCGCCCGCGGGCCATGAGGGATCCCGGAGGAATCCCGGCGGTCGCCGCCGACGTTGTTCCTTATGAGCCCCGGGAACCGGTCTGGCCGGACCGAGGGTGCACGGAGGCCGTCCGGCCGCAGCGGCGAGAGGAGGCCGAGATGCTTCACAACCGTCCTACCGCCCACCTGGCGCACATCATCGTCCTGACCGTGGTGACCTGGGCGCTGGGCGTCCTCGTCGCCACGGTGCCGGTGGCCGGGCAGGCGCCGCGCTCACCCACGCCCGAGCCCACCGACGCTCCCGTCCGCGTCGAGACCGTCGCGCGCGGCCTGGAGCACCCGTGGGGGCTGGCCTTCCTGCCGGACGGGCGAATGCTGGTCACGGAGCGGCCGGGCCGGCTACGCCTGGTGGAGCGGGACGGACGGCTCTCGGAGCCGCTGTCCGGCGTCCCCCCGGTGTACGCCCGGGGCCAGGGCGGGCTGCTGGACGTGGCCCTCAGCCCGACCTTCGCGCAGGACCGCCTCGTCTACCTCTCGTTCGCGGAGCCGGGGGCCGGGGGTGCCGGAACCGCCGTCGCCCGCGGCCGGCTCGGGGAACGGGGCCTGGACGGGACCCAGGTGATCTGGCGGCAGCAGCCCAAGGTCGAAGGCCCCAACCACTGGGGGTCCCGCCTGGTCTTCCGGCGCGACGGGACGCTCTTCGTCACGCTGGGCGACCGCTTCGCCTACCGGGAGCGGGCCCAGGACCTCTCCACCACCATCGGCAAGATCGTGCGCCTCAACGCCGACGGATCGGTGCCGCGCGACAACCCCTTCGTGGGCCGCCCGGGCGCGCGTCCCGAGATCTGGTCCTACGGGCACCGGAACGTCCAGGCCGCCGCCCTCCACCCGCAGACGGGACAGCTGTGGACCGCAGAGCACGGCCCGCGCGGGGGCGACGAGCTGAACCACCCGGAGGCCGGCAAGAACTACGGCTGGCCGGTGATCACCTACGGGGTCGACTACTCCGGCGCCCGCATCGGCGAGGGGACGGCGAAGCCGGGCATGGAGCAGCCGGTCTACTACTGGGATCCGGTCATCGCGCCGTCAGGGATGACCTTCTACACCGGCCAGGTCTTCCCCGACTGGCGGGGGAGCCTCTTCATCGGCTCGCTGCGTCCGGGGCTGCTGGTGCGGTTGACGCTGGCCGACGGCCGCGTGACCCGGGAGGAGCGCTACCTGGCGCACCTACGGGAGCGCATCCGCGACGTCCGGCAAGGGCCGGACGGCCTGCTCTACCTGCTCACGGACAGCCCCGAGGGGCGCATCCTGCGGGTGGCCCCGGCGCGCTAGCGCCGGGCGCCGCCATCGCACACCAGACGACGGGGAAGGGGGTGGTCTCATGACTCCAGTGGATTGGGGGTTGCTGGTCCTGCGCGTCGGGCTGGGGGTGACGTTCCTGCCTCACGGCTGGAACAAGATCACCCCCCGGGGCCCGATGAGGGGGCCGGCGGGGTTTGCTGGCTGGCTGCGGCAGCTGGGGGTGCCGGCGCCGCTCTTCTTCGCCTGGGTCGTGGCGCTGATGGAGTCGGTGGGGGCGGTGCTGCTCATCCTGGGGCTGCTCACGCGCCTGATCGCGCTGGGCCTGGCCATCAACATGCTCGTGGCCATCACGCTGGTCAAGCGGGGGATGGCCAAGAAGCGCTTCATAGAGGCGGACGGGACCGGATGGGAGTTGGAGTTCGCCCTGCTGGTGGCGGCGCTGGCGCTGGTGCTGGCGGGGGCTGGGCGGATCGCCCTCGACCCGATGGTCGGGCTGTAGCATGAAGGGTACGGCACTCCCTCTTCCAGTCCTTTCTTCCAGTGAAGGGGAATCCCCCGACCGCCAGATTGCCAGCTCCATGGATCCACCCGCCATCGTCACTGAGGGGGGAGTGTCCGTGCGCGGCATCGAGATCCGGGACCGGGGAGCGTACCTGACCAGGCGTCACGCCGATGCTCCGTCGGCGCGGCAGGCCTTTCAGGTTCGGGAGTAGAACACCCCCTCGTGTTCCTGGGTCACTACGGGGCGGCCTTCGCCGTCAGGCCTGCCGCGCCGCGTCTCCCGTTGGGGACCTGCGTGCTGGCGGCGCAGTGGGCCGACCTGCTGTGGCCCGCGCTGCTGCTGGCGGGGGTCGAGCGGGTGCGCATCACCCCGGGCACGACCGTCCTGAACCCCCTCGAGTTCATCCACTACCCCGTGAGTCACAGCCTCCTGGCCCTGGTCGGTTGGGGAGTCGCGCTGGGCGGGCTCACCTGGTGGCGCCGGCGGGCCCTGGCGGACGGGGTCGTGATTGCCGCCCTGGTAGTCAGCCACTGGGTTCTCGACCTGTTCGTCCACCGGCCCGACCTGCCGGTCTGGCCCGGCAGTCCGCCAGCAGGCCTGGGCCTATGGAACTCCCCACTCGCCACGTACCTGCTCGAGGCCGGCACCCTGCTCGTGGGGCTGGTGCTCTACCTGCGCGCCACCGTCCCCCGTGACCGCGTGGGGGCTCTGGCGCTGTGGGGGGTCGTCCTGGTGCTCGCGGCGGCGTACCTCGCGGGCGTCCTGGGCCCGCCCCCGGCTTCCGTCCAGGGGGTGGCGGTGACCGCGCTGGTGGGCGGCTGGGCGCTCGTGGCCTGGGCCTACTGGATCGACCGGCACCGCAGGGCGGCCTCGTAGCACCGACCCACCTTCGCTCGGGTGGCTACACTCGGGGACAGGCGGCCACCCAGGACGACCAGGAGCACGGTTACGGCCAGCGGGCCGGGAGGCGCAGCACCAGACCGCGGGCGCCCTCGACCCGCACGCGCCCTCGACTCGCACGCGCATACCGTCGCTACTTGACAGTGGACCCCGACCCCGACTATTGATTGATCGATCAATCAATTTCTTCCCCGTCGATGGTCGTTCGGCGTGTGGGACTGCGGGGTGGCAGGATGCGCGTGGGGGGCAGGGGGTCGACGTCGGGCAGGGGGTGGGACGGCGGCCGGCGGCACGGACGTCGTCCGCAAGGGCGACCGGGCTCCCTGGCGGTCTCCCTGGTCCTGGGCCTCGTGCTCGTGAGCCAGCCCATGCCGGCGGCGGCCCAGCCGGCACCGGCGGAGCGGTCGCTGACCTTCGCCGAGGTGGCGACGGTGGCGCTGCGGGACAGCCTGCAGCTGCGCGCGGCTGCCTTCGAGGTGGCCGTGGCGCAGGCGCAGCTCGCCCAGGCCCGCGCCGGGCGCGGGCCTCAGCTCACCGTGACGGGCAGCTACACCCGCATCCAGGAGCGCCCCGGCCAGCAGATGACCATCCCCAACCCGTTTGGCGATCCGCCCACCGTGACCATCACCCTGCCGCCGCCCGACCCCAACGTCCTGGCGGTGCGGGTGGCCCTGCAGTACCCGCTCTACACGGGAGGACGGCTGGAGGCGCAGGTGGCCCTGGCGGAGGCCAACCTGCGCGGGGCGGAAGCCGTCTTCGCCCGCGTCCAGCAGCAGGTCGTCTCCGCGGCCCAGCAGCTCTACCTGCGCGGCCTGGCCGCCCAGGCCAACCTGCGGGCGGCGGCGAACGCGCTGGCGCAGGCGGAGGAGGGCCTGCGCGTGGCGCGTGCGCGCGAGCGGGCGGGGGTCGCGGCGCGCGTCGACGTCGTGCAGGCGGAGGTGGCGGTGGCGGGCGCGCGCCAGGGCGTGGCGCGCGCAGACGCCACGGTGCGCAGCGTGGAGGCCGAACTGAACGCTGCCCTCAACCTCCCCCTGAGCACCCCGCTTCGCCTGACGGAGGCCCTCGTCCCCCGCCCGGTCTCTATCACATTGGAGGCCGCCGTGCCGCGGGCCCTGGAGGCCCGGCCCGAGCTGCGCGAACTGCGCGCCCGCCAGGACGCCGCCCGGGCGGCCATCGAGCTGGCGCGGAGCGGGGCGCGACCCAACGTCACCGCCGCCGTGAACTACGACGTGGGCGGGGGCGGGCTGACGAACCTGAGCGGCGCCTGGTCGGTGACGTTCGCGGTGACGCTGCTCCTCTCCGACGGGGGCGTTACTCGCGAGCGCGTCCGGGAAGCCGAACTGCGGCTGGAGCAACTCGGCGTCCAGGAGGCGCAGGTGCGCCAGCGGATCGAGCTGGAGGTGCGGCAGGCCTTCCTGGCGCTGCGGCAGGCGGCGGTGCAGATCGAGGCCGCACAGCAGGGGGTGGAGCAGGCGCGCGAAGCGCTCCGGCTGGCCCGGGTGCGCTACGAGGCCGGCGTGGGGACGGTGCTGGAGGTCCTGGCGGCTCAGACGGCGCTGGCGCAGGCGGAGGCACAGCACGCGGCGGCGCTCTTCGAGCAGAACCAGGCGCGGCTGGCGCTCCTCCTGGCCATGGGCGGCGCGTTCTGAGGGCGGGATGCGGAGGTGGCGGCGGTGCGCCACGGGGGTGAGCGGTGAGCCGGGGAGGGCGGACGCAGGAGCGACGGGCCGGAGGGACGGGACGGGGAAGGAAGGCGTCGGGAGACCGGCGCGAGCAGATCCTGGAAGCCGCCTTCCGCGTCTTCAGCCGCAAGGGCTTCACCGGCGCCACCAACCGGGAGATCGCCGAAGCCGCCGGGATCACACCGGGCCTGATCTACTGGTACTTCCCCACCAAGGAGGCCCTCTTCCTGGAGACCGTGTACGCGAAGTCCCCGGTCCTGGCCGTCGTGCGCCTGACGGACGAGCTGCTGGAGGCCCCGCCGCGGGCGTTCTTCTCCCGGGTGGCGTCGATGATCTTCGAGCACATCTACGAGCAGCCGCGGATGATCGCGACGCTGCGGTTCCTCCTGGCCGAGGCCCTCCGCACGCCGGCCGTGCGACGGCTGTTCCGGGAGCACGCCCTCCGGCGTGGGCTGGAGGCCCTGGCCCGGTACATCGCCCACCAGGTCGAACGCGGGACGCTGCGTCCCGTGGATCCCCAGATGGCCGGACGGCTCTTCCTGGGGATGGTGATGTCCCAGGTGCTGCTGGGCCGCCTGCTCGAGTTCCCCCCACCCGGGCCGACGCGGGTGCTGGTGGACGAGCTGGTGGAGACCTACCTGCGCGGCGTGCTGCGGATGCCGGAAAGGCCTGGAGCGGGAGGAGGGCGGGGGAGCTCATGAGGCGCGTGCGGATCGCCGTCGTGCTGGTCGGGCTGGTCGGCGCGGCCGTCGCCTACGTGGTCTGGCCGCGGGCGCGCCCCGACCCCACCCGGCTGGAGGCCTCGGGGACGATCGAGGTCGCGCACGTGGACGTGGCCCCCAAGGTGGCCGGCCGTGTGGCAGCGCTCCACGTCCGCGAAGGGGACCAGGTGGCGGCAGGTCAGGTGGTGGCCGAGTTGGAGCGCGAGGAGCTGGAGGCGCAGGTCCGTCAGGCCGAGGCCAGCCTGGCGGCGGCCCGCGCGCGGTTGCGCCTGGCCGAGGCCGGGGTGGCGCTCGCCCGAGCGCAGACCGAAGCGTCGGTGGCACAGGCCCGGGCCGCCGAGCAGGGCGCGCGCACCCGCGTGCCCCAGGCCGCGGAGGCGGCGGCGTTGCAAGGCGAGGCCGTGGCGGCGCAGGTGGGCCAGGCCCGGGCGCAGGTGACCGCTGCCGGGGCGGTGTTGCGGGCGGCCGAGGCCGCCCTGCGCGGGGCCGAGGCCCGCGTGCGGGCCGCGCAGGCCGCGCTCGATGGGGCCAGGGACGAGGCCCGCCGGGCAGAGCTCCTGTTCCGGGAGGGGGCCATGGCGGCCCAGCAGGCGGAGGCGGCGCAGACGGCGGCCCTCGCCGCCGCGGCGCAGCTCGACGCCGCACGGGCCGAGCGGGACGCCCTCCGCCAGCAGCGCGTGGCGGCGGATGCGGCCCTGCGCCAGGCCCGGGCAGCGTTGGCGGCCGCGGAGGCCAACCAGCGCACGGTGAGCGTGCGCCGCCTCGACGTGGCGGCGGCGCAGGCGCAGGTCCGGCAGGCTGAGGCCGCCACCATGGGCGCCCGCGCCGGCCTGGTGGCCCTCCGGCAGCGGGAGCAGGAGGTGGCGGCGGCTCGGGCCGCCGTGGCGCAAACCGAGGCCGCCCTGGCCCTGGCCCTGGCTGTCCGTGACCAGACCGTGCTGCGCGCGCCGCTCCCCGGCACGATCATCTCGCGCCAGCTCGAGGTCGGCGACTTCGCCGCACCCGGCACCCCCGTCCTGACAATCGCGGATCTGACCCGGGCCTACCTGCGCGTCTTCGTCCCCGAGACGGCCATCGCGCGGGTGCGGCTGGGGCAGCCCGTGGAGGTGCGGGTCGACGCCTTCCCCGACCGCGTCTTCCGGGGACGGGTCCAGGAGGTGGCCAGCCGGGCCGAGTTCACCCCCGGCAACGTGCAGACCCGGGAGGAACGCACGAAGCTGGTCTTCGCCGTCCGCGTCGAGGTCCCCAACTCCCACGGCCTGCTCAAGCCGGGCCTGCCGGCCGACGCCGTGATCCTGACCGCCGTCGAGCCCTGAGCCGTGCAGTCCCCCGAGCTCGCCGTCACCTGCGCGGCCCTCACCCGACGCTTCGGGCCGGTCGTGGCCGTGGACGGCGTAGACCTGCAGGTCCCCCGGGGCGAGATCTTCGCGCTGGTGGGCCCCGACGGGGCAGGGAAGACGACGCTCATGCGACTGCTGTGCGGCCTCCTCCGCCCCGACGGCGGCACGGCCGCGGTGGCCGGGATCGACGTCCTCGCCGACCCCGAAGCCGCAAGACGGCGCCTCGGGTACATGCCGCAGCGCTTCAGCCTCTACGGCGACCTCACCGCGGTGGAGAACCTGCGCCTCTACGCCGGCCTCTACCAGGTCCCTGCGGCGGTCTTCCGGGAGCGCGCCGAGCGCCTGCTCGGGGAGTTCCGCCTCCTCCCCGTTGCCGACCGGCTCGCCCAGCACCTCTCCGGCGGCATGCGGCAGAAGCTGGCCCTGGCCTGCACGCTGGTCCACGCCCCCGAGGTCCTGCTCCTCGACGAGCCGACGACGGGCGTGGACCCGGTCTCCCGGCGGCTGTTCTGGCGCATCCTCTACGACCTCAACCGCGCCGGCCTCACTGTGTGCGTGAGCACGCCCTACATGGACGAGGCGGAGCGGTGCTCCCGCGTGGGCCTGATGGACCGGGGGCGGCTCATCGCCTGCGACGCGCCGGGGGCGCTGCGGGCGGCCATGGGCGGCGAGATCCTCGAGGTGGTGGCCGAGCCCCGCGCGCAGGCCAGGCGCCACCTCCGCCACCACCCGCTCGTGCGCAGCCTGGAGGTGTTCGGGGATCGCCTGCACGTGCTCGTCGACTCGGCCCGGGCGGCGGCCCCCGTCTTGCGGGCCGCGCTGGAGGCGGAGGGTGTCGCGGTGCGGGGCCTCCACCCCGTGCGGCCGACGCTGGAGGACGTCTTCGTGGCCCGCCTCACGGCCCCGGGCGCAGGCGGCGCCCGGGGCGCCCCATGCCGCTGGGAGGCGTAACGTGGCGGTTTCGGTCCGCGCCGAGGGCCTGACGAGACGCTTCGGCGCGTTCGTCGCCGTCGACCACGTCTCGTTCGAGATCGCGCCGGGGGAGATCTGGGGATTCCTCGGGCCCAACGGCGCGGGGAAGTCGACGACCATCCGCATGCTGTGCGGCGTCCTGGCGCCCTCAGGGGGCCGGGCGGAGGTCCTCGGCTACGACGTCCGACGCCACCCCGAGGCGGTCAAGGCGCGCATCGGCTACATGTCGCAGCGCTTCGCCCTCTGGTCCGACCTGACCGTGCGTGAGAACCTGGCGTTCTACGCCGGGGTCTACGGGCTGCGCGGGCGGGAGGCGCACGAGCGCATCGCCCTCTGGCTGGCGCGGGTCGGGCTGCTCGACCGGCAGCATGCGCTGGCGGGGACGTTGTCCGGCGGGTCCCGCCAGCGCCTGGCGCTGGCGGCCGCCGCGCTCCACCGGCCGCCGGTGGTCTTCCTGGACGAGCCCACCGCGGGCATGGACCCGCTCTCGCGCCGGCAGTTCTGGGAGCTGATCGGCGGGTTCGCCGAGGACGGGACGACCGTCATGGTCACCACGCACTACATGGACGAGGCCGAGCACTGCGACCGCCTGGCCTTCATCCACCAAGGGCGGATCATCGCTCAGGGCCCCCCGGTGGAGATCAAGGCGCGCCAGATGGTGGGGCAGGTGCTGGAGGTGCGGGTGGAGCCCCTCATCGAGGCCCTGGGGGTGGTGGAGGGGCACCCTGCCGTGCGGGAGGCCGCGCTCTACGGGGCGGCGATCCACGCCACGGTGGACCAGCGCGAGGCCGGGCCGGCGCTGGCCGCGGCGCTGGCGGCCCGCGGCTTCGCGGTGGAGGGCGTGGAGCCGATCCTGCCGTCGCTGGAGGACGTCTTCGTCGCGCTGGTGGAGGCGCGGGAGCGGGAGGCGGCCGCGTGAGCTGGCAGCGGCTGGTGAGCATCGTCCGCAAGGAGGTGGCCCAGCTCCTCCGCGACCGCCGCACCCTGGGGAGCATGATCAGCCTCCCCGTCATCCAGCTGGTGCTCTTCGGCTACCTGAGCAGCCAGGTGCTGCACCAGCCGACGGTGGTGTGGGACCAGTCGACCTCGGCGGAGAGCCGCGCGCTCATCCAGGCCTTCGAGAACACGCGCTACTTCACGGTGCGCTACGCTGCCCGCACCCTCCCCGAGGTCGAGCGGCGCCTGGACGCCGGCCAGGCCCGGGTGGGGGTGGTGATCCCGCCCGACTACGCCCGGCGCGTGCGGGCGGGGGAGCCGGCGCAGGTGATGGTGGTGGTGGACGCCTCCGACGCCACCAGCGCCCAGGTCCTGATGTCCGTGGCCGCGGGCGTCGGGGCGCGTCTTGCCCAGGATCTCACCGCGCGGGCCCTGGCCCGCCGCGGCCAGCGCCCGCCGGCACCGCCCGTGGAGGTGCGCACGCGCGCCTGGTACAACCCGAACCTGGAGAGCCGGGTCTTCATCGTCCCCGGGGTGCTGGGGTTGATCATGATGTTCACGACCACCTTCATGACGATGGGGACCATCGTGCGGGAGCGCGAGCTGGGGACGCTGGAGCAGATCGTCGTCACGCCGCTGCGCCCCGCCGAGCTGATGCTGGGCAAGATCCTCCCGCTGGTCGCTCTCGGCTACCTGAACCTGACCTTCATCCTGGTGCTGGCCTGGCTCTGGTTCGGCGTGGCCGTGCGGGGCAGCCTCGTCCTGCTCTACGCGGTCACCCTGGCGTTCTTCTTCTCGTCGCTGGGGGTGGGCGTCCTCATCTCCACCGTCTCCCGGACGTTCAACCAGGCGACCCAGCTGGCCCAGCTCGTCCTGCTGCCCAGCATCCTCCTCTCGGGCTTCCTCTTCCCGCGCGAGTCGCTCCCTCTGCTGCTGCAGTGGATCGGCTACGGCGTCCCGCTCACCTACTTCATCACCGTGCTGCGGGGGATCATCGTGAAGGGAGCGGGGCTCGCCGACCTCTGGCCGCAGATCCTGGCCCTGGTGGGGCTCGGGAGCCTCGTCTTCACCCTGGCCATCGTACGCTTCCAGAAGCGGGTCGACTGACGATTCACCTTCATCGAGCTGTGCACCGCAGGTTGAGCCCAGCTGGACGTCGGCCTGATCCGGGGGGCGCAGCGGACGGGCCGGGGAATCCCCTCCCTCGTCATCCCCGGACGCTCCTCCGGCCACCGGAGGGCGGCATGGCTCTCCACGGCGCGCTGGGGGCCGGCCCGGGAGGACACGGAGACAATGGGCGGGCGTCCCACCCGACCCCGCAGTAGGCGCTCCCGGACGGCTCCGGCGCTCCAGAATGGTCAGGTGCTGGCGGAGCGCGGACCTGGAGGGGGGAAGGGTTGACGATCGGTTCCCTCTCCCCGGGGAGAAGGACCATGGAAGAGGGGCAGGCCATCCGGCGTTGAGACAGGGGAAGTGAGGGAGGAGGGGAGAGACATGGAGACGGGCCCGGCACGGCACCTCGGCGGGATCCACCACGTCACCGCCATCGCGGGGCACCCGCAGGAGAACGTGGACTTCTACATGGGGCTCCTGGGGATGCGCCTCGTGAAGCGCTCGGTGAACCAGGACGACCCGCAGACCTACCACCTCTTCTACGCCGATGGGGTGGGCAGCCCGGGCACCGACCTGACCTTCTTCGCCTGGCCCGGCGGGCCGGTGGGGCGCCGCGGCGCGGGGCAGGCCATCAGCGTGGCGCTGGCGATCCCACAGGGGGCGGTGGCCTTCTGGCTGCGCCGGTTGACCGAGGCCGGGATCACCGTGGAAGGGCCGACGCCGCGCGGGGCAGAAGAAGCCCTCGCCTTTGCCGACCCGCACGGCCTGGCGCTCGAGCTAGTGGCCGGGCCCGACACGGGCGAGCGCGATCCCTGGGTGCCCTGGACCGCCGGTCCCGTCCCGGTGGAGTACGCCATCCGCGGCATCCACCGCGTCACCCTGGCGGTGGCGCGGTTGGAGCCGACGCGCGCCTTCCTGGAGTCGCCGCTGCGCTTCCGTCTCCTGGAAGAAGGGGACGGCCGCCTGCGCTTCGCCACCGGGCCCGGCGGTTCAGGAGCGCAGGTGGAGGTGGTGCGCGCCACGGGATGGGGACGCATCGCCGTCGGCACCGTGCACCACGTGGCCTGGCGCACGCCCGACGACGCTGCGCACCAGGCCTGGCAGCGGGAGCTGCACGGACTGGGGGTGGGCGTGACCCCCATCATCGACCGCTTCTGGTTCCGCTCGATCTACTTCCGCGAGCCCGGTGGGGTGCTCTTCGAAATCGCCACCGACGGTCCGGGGTTTGCGGTGGACGAGGCGGTGGAGCGCCTCGGCGAGCACCTGGTCCTGCCCCCCTGGCTCGAACCCGAGCGGGCGCAGATCGAGCAGGCTCTCCTCCCGATCCGGCTGCCGGTGCCGGCGCCGGGGCGCGCATGAGGGAATCGACAAAGGGCAAAGACGTCGGTCCCACGACGGCCCCGTCGGAGGCGTTGGGATTCGTCCTGCCCCTGGGCTTTGACCCGCGCCGCGTGGTGGCGGCCAGCTACCCGAACGGCGCCAACATCTGCGCCGGCCGGCACGATCCCCTGGTCCCTATCGAGCTGGCCGAGCGCCTGGCCGACCTCCTGCGCCACGCCGGCGCCCACCTCACGCTCCTCTGGAACGAGGTGGGCCACGGGCTGACCGCGGCAGAGATCGCCGCCGCGCGTGCGTGGCCGGCGGAGGCGGTGCCTTCGTGAGCGGGCGCCGGGCCCCTGCTCCAGCTCCCGCGCCAGCCGCGCTGCGGCCCTTCGGGCCGACCGGCCGCGACGTTCCGGTCATCGGCCAGGGGACATGGATGATGGAGCGCACGCCGCGCGCCTCCGTCACCGCGCTGCGGCGCGGCCTCGACCTGGGGCTCACCCACATCGACACGGCGGAGTCCTACGGGCGCGGCGCGGTGGAGGAGCTGGTGGGCCGGGCCATCGCCGGGCGGCGCGCCGAGGTCTTCCTGGTCTCGAAGGTCCACCCCCGCCACGCCTCGCGCGCGGGGACCGTGGCCGCCTGCGAGCGCAGTCTGCGCCGGCTGGGGACCGACTACCTGGACGTCTACCTGCTGCACTGGCCCAGCGACCACCCGCTGGAGGAGACCGTCGCCGGGTTCGAGCACCTGGTGCGGGCGGGGAAGATCCGGGCCTGGGGGGTCTCCAACTTCGACGAGGAGCTGCTGGAGGAGGTGGTGCACCTGGCCGGGCCGGGGCGCGTCGCCTGCAACCAGGTGTACTACGCCCTGGAGGAACGGGCGGTGGAGCACTTCGTCCTGCCGGCCTGCGCGCGCCACGGGATCGCGCTGGTGGGCTACAGCCCCTTCGGGCAGGGCCGCTTCCGCTCCCACCCGGTGCTGGAGGCGGTGGCCCGCGCCCGGGGCGCCACGCCCCGGCAGGTGGCGCTGGCCTTCCTCACGCGCCACCCGCACGCCTTCACGATTCCGAAGGCGGCACAGGTGGCGCACGTGGAGGAGAACGCCGGCGCGCTGGGGCTGCGCCTCACCGACGAGGAGGTGGCGCGCATCGACGCCACCTTCCCGGTGGGTCCGCCCCGCCCCGGCGACGTGCCGGTTCTGTGACGCGAAGCGCGGTGACCGGTCTCGAGGGTGGACAGCGATGGTCCGCAGCAGGACGGAGCCAGCCAGGCGAGCCTTCACCAGGGTGTCATACCTGAGGAGTAGGGTCGGGCTCGTACGGGCGGCACTCCTGCTCCTCCTCGGCGCCCTCCTGGCGACCGGACCGGGGAGCGTGGTCCCCGCCTCCGCTGCGGCGCCGACCGTCCAGCGCTACGTCATCGTCCCGGAGGAGTCCGAGGTGCTCTACCGGGTCGGCGAAGTGCTCTTCCGGGAGGGCAACCGCTTCAACGTGGCTGTGGGGCGGACGAACGCCGTGCGCGGCGAGGTGCTCATCGACCGGGCGAGGCCGCGCAACAGCCGCATCGGGCCCATTACGGTGGACATCAGCACCTTCCGCTCCGACCGGGAGCGGCGCGACCAGGCGATCCGCGAGCGCTGGCTGGAGTCGGCACGCTTCCCCACCGCGACTTTCACCTCGACCGCCATCGAGGGGCTCCCCCAGACCTACGAGGAGGGACAGGAGCTGACCGTGCAAGTCACCGGTGACCTGCGCGTGCGCGACGTCACGCGGCGGACCACCTTCGCCACGGTCGTGACGCTCTCCCGGGGTGTCCTGCGCGGCACCGCCACCACCACGGTGCGGATGACCGACTTCGGCTTCGACCCCCCCGTGATCCTGGGGATCCTCCGCGCCGAGAACGAGGTGCGGCTGGAGTTCCGGTTCACGGCGCGACCGGCAAATGGTAACTGAGGTGCCGGGAGGGGTGAGGGGCATGGGCGCGGTCTGCTTCCTCCGGTGGGTGACGACGCTCCTCGTCGCCCTCGCCCTCGGCCTCTCCCCCTCGCTGGCACCGGCCGCCTCCGCCCCCACCCTCGACGAGCGCGCCGTCTACGAGCGGGCCGCGCCCGCCGTGGTCGTAGTGCGCGCCGTCGCCGACGGGCGCAGCGGGGTCGGCACCGGTTTTCTCGTCGACCCCGGAGCGCAGCGCGCCGGCCGGGCTCCCGCCGGGACGGAGGCGCTGGTCCTGACCGCCGCACACGTGGTGCGGGGCGCAGAACGGCTGCTCGTGGAGTTCCCGGAGGACCGTGCGCTGCCGGCGGAGCTGGTGGGCTACGACGCCCGGCGCGACGTGGCGCTCCTGCGCATCTACACCCGAGCGGCCGCTCCCGGCGCTCCCCCTGGCCTCGACGGCGGGGCTGCGGCCGGGTGAGCCGGTGCTCGTCATCGGCACGCCGCGCGGCCGCCCCGGTGTCCCCGGGACCACCAGTCCCTGCTGACGTGGACCACGAAGATATGTCCTTGTCATCACCTTGCTCGTTGTCGTCGCGCCGCAGGCGAAGACGTGACGAAAGGAGGGAGGCCATGACCGACCTGGAACGGTACATCCTCGAGGAGTGGCGGGAAGACTACCAGGCGGGGCGCCTGCCGCGCCGGGAGTTCCTGCGCCGCGTGGCGGTCTTCAGCGGCGGGACGGCGCTCGCCGCCACGGTGCTGGCCCAGCTCGGCATCGTCTTCACCCCCGGCGAGCTGGCCGAGGCGGCCGCCGCGCCCTCGCCAGCCGAACCGGCGGCGCCCGGGGGCACGGTGCCGCCCACCGACCCGGCCATCACCGTCCGCAACGTCTCCTTCCCGTCGGGGACGGTCACCGTCCTGGGCTACCTGGCCCTGCCGCGCACCGGGACGCCGGCGCCCGGCGTGGTCGTCGTCCACGAGAACCGCGGCCTCGTCGAGCACATCAAGGACGTCGCCCGCCGCCTGGCCAAGGCCGGGTACGTCGCCCTGGCGCCGGACCTGGCCTCGGCGGAGGGCGGCACGGAGCGCTATACCGACCCGGCCCAGGTGACGGCGATCCTCGGGCGCACCCCGCCGGACCAGCTCGTGGCCATGCTCAACGCGGCGGTGCGCCACCTGCAGGGACTGCCCGAGGTGCGACGCGACCGCATCGGGGCGATCGGCTTCTGCTTCGGCGGCGGGATGGTGTGGCGGCTCATCACCCAGAACCCCGACGTGCGCGCCGCGGCGCCCTTCTACGGTCCATCACCCGACCTGGATGCCGTGCCCCGCATCCGCGCGGCGGTGCTGGCCATCTACGGCGAGCGGGACGAGCGCATCAACGCCGGCATCCCGGCGCTGCGCGAGCGGCTCCAGCGGGCCAACGTCGTCCACGAGATCGTCATCTACCCCAACGCTGACCACGCCTTCTTCAACGACACCGGCCAGCGCTACAACGCCGAGGCCGCGCGGGATGCGTGGAGCCGGGTGCTGGTGTGGTTCGAGCGGTACCTCAAGGCCGGCGGATGATCGCCCGGCGGTGAACGTCCTCGTCGTCGAGGACGCGCGGGAGATCGCCGACCTCCACGCTTTTGACACCCGTCACACCCCGCGCCTATAATCGCCCCACGGGCGAAGACGAGGACGAGTAGGCCGGTCCGGCTGCGCAGAGAGGGAGCGCCCGATTCGGGCTGCGAGCGCTCCTGCAGTGTGGACGGCTGAAGACCCCCTCGGAGCCCGCCGCCGAGACCCTGCCGGGCAGCCGTCCCGCCAGGGAGAAGGCGGCCGGTCCCGCCGCCGAGACCGGCGGGGACGAGCGCCGGGCCGAGGAGGCCCGGAAGCCGGGTGGAACCACGGAGGCAACCCTCCGTCCCGCAAGGGGGCGGAGGGTTTGCGATTTCATCGGCCGATGTCGGGAGGGACGCCATGAGGGAGGCACGGACGGGCGAGGTGGAGGTGCGGCTCCCGGAGGGCGAGGTGCGCCGGGTCCCGCGGGGCACGACGCTCTTGAGCCTGGCGGAGGCGCTGGGGCGGAGCGACGCCCTGGTGGCCCGGGTGAACGGCCGGCTCACCGACCTGCGCGCGCCGCTCACCGAGGACGCCGCGGTCGAGTTCCTCACCTTCGCCGACGCGGAGGGGCGCGAGGTCTACTGGCACTCCTCGGCGCACCTGCTGGCCCAGGCGGTGAAGGAGCTCTTCCCCCACGCCAGGCTGGCCATCGGGCCCCCCATCGCCGAGGGGTTCTACTACGACATCGACATCGGGCGGCCATTCACGCCCGAGGACCTGGAGCGCATCGAGGCGCGCATGCGCGAGCTGGCCGCGCGCGACCAGCCCATCGAGCGGATCGAGCTGCCCCGCGACGAGGCCATCGCCCTCTACACCCGGGCGGGGGAACGCTACAAGCTCGAGCTGCTGGACGACATCCCCGACGCCCGTGTCTCCTTCTACCGGCAGGACGGCTTCCTGGACATGTGCCGCGGCCCCCACCTGCCCAGCACCGGGCGGATCAAGGCCATCAAGCTCCTCTCCACCTCGGGGGCGTACTGGCGGGGCGACGAACGGCGGCCCCAGCTCGCCCGCATCTACGGGGTCACCTTCCCGGATGAGGCGCAGCTCGAGGCGCACCTGCGCCTGCTCGAAGAGGCCAAGCGGCGGGACCACCGGCGCCTGGGCCCGCAGCTCGAGCTCTTCCTCTTCCACGAGACGGCCCCCGGGATCCCCTACTGGCTCCCCCGCGGCCTCAAGGTGCTGCACACGCTGATCGACTTCTGGCGCGCCGAGCACGAGGCCCGCGGCTACCAGGAGATCCGGGCCCCGCTGATCAACCGCCGCGAGCTCTACGAGATCTCGGGGCACTGGGAGCACTACCGGGAGCACATGTTCATCGCCGACATGGGCGAAGGCGAGGTCTACGCCCTCAAGCCGATGAACTGCCCCAACGCCATGGTGGTCTTCCAGAGCCGCACCCGCAGCTACCGCGACCTGCCGCTGCGGCTGGCCGACACCGACATCCTGCACCGCTACGAGCGCTCCGGCACCCTCACCGGGCTTTTGCGCGTGCGCGGATTCGTGCAGGACGACGCCCACATCTTCCTCACCGAGGAGCAGATCGCCGACGAGTTCCGGGAGCTGTTCGCGCTGACGGAGCGGTTCTACGCCATCTTCGGCCTGGCATACCACTTCCGGCTGAGCACGCGACCGCCGGACTTCATCGGCGACCCGGCGGTGTGGGACCGGGCCGAGGCGGAGCTGCGGCAGATCCTGGAGGCGAGCGGCCGCCCGTTCACCGTCGCCCCCGAGGGCGTCTTCTACGGCCCCAAGATCGACATCCTCATGCGGGACTCGCTGAACCGCGAGTGGCAGATGGGGACGCTGCAGCTCGACTTCCAGCTCCCGCGCCGCTTCGGCCTGCGCTACAGCGCGCCGGACGGCAGCGAGCGCACGCCAGTGGTCATCCACCGCGTCATCTACGGGTCGCTGGAGCGGTTCGTGGGGATTCTCATCGAGCACTTCGCCGGGGCGCTCCCGCTGTGGCTGGCGCCGGAGCAGGTGCGCGTCCTCTCCATCGCCGACCGCCACGCCCCTTACGCCCGCGAGGTGGCCCAGCGCCTGCGGGCGCAGGGGCTGCGCGTCCAGGTGGACGACACGAACGAGCGCATCGCCTACAAGATCCGCCAGGCGCAGGTGATGAAGGTCCCGTACATGCTCGTGGTGGGCGACCGGGAGGTGGAGACGGGGCAGGTGGCCGTGCGCCACCGCGAGACGGGCGACCTGGGCCCGATGGACGTGGACGCCTTCGCCCGGCGCGCCCTGGAGGAGGCCTCGGCTCCCCTCCGCGGCACCTCCTCCTAACTGGTCGCGCGTCCCGCCGACCGTTCCCTGGCCCTCAGACGAAGCGGCGGGCCTCCGTCGCGCTGGCGAGGATCCCCAGGTCTTCCAGACAGGGGATGACGGCCAGACCGAGGATGACGGCCGCGGCCAGCGGACGGGCGTCCACGCTGCCTCTCTCCCACCACGCCGGCGTCCCCCCGAAAAACCACGAACCGTGCCGATTCCTTGAGTGTGGGAGATCCTGTGGAACCGTCCGCTCGTCTGGGCCGCCGTCACCTTTGCTGCCGGCGTCCTCTGGGCCGAGCACCGCCCGTTGCCGGGCCCCCTCCTCGTCCTCAGTGCGCTCGCTGCCGGTACGGCGTGGGGGGTGCTCCTCTGGCAGCAGCGGGGTGACTCCACCTCGCGATCGCCGCCCGCAGGGCCCTTCGGCCTGGCTGCGGTCGTCTTCGCCCTCCTCGGCCACCTGACAGCGCTCACCGACCCCGTCCGCACTGAGGCCAAGGCGGTCGCACCCTGGCTCGGTCGCCGCGTCCAGGTCGAGGCCCTCGTCGCCGCCGCCCCGGAGTGGCACGGCCGCCGCCAGTCCGTTCACCTGCGGCTGCGACGGCTGGCTGGTCGGCCGATGGCGGCCACGGTGGTGGCAACCCTGCCCGCCGGCGCACCTGCGGTCGCCTACGGGGACGTGGTGGCCCTCCATGGGCGGCTGGAGCTGCCGCCGGACGGCGGGAATCCGGGAGAACCCAACCGGCGGCTGGCTCTCCGGCGCCGCGGGGTCGTGGCGGTGCTCCGTGCTTCGGGCGGGACGGCGCTCCGCATCGTCCGGCGAAGCGAGGGCCGTGCGCCCGTCCGCTGGATCCTGGCCTGGCGCGACCGCATCGTGCGCCCTCTCCTGGCGCTCCCCGAGCCCTACGGGCGCGTGCTCGCCGGGCTGCTGCTGGGGGCTTCGGTCGGCATTCCCCCGGAGGTCGAGGAGGCCTTTCAGCGTGCCGGCCTGCTGCACGTGCTGGTCGTCTCGGGGACGCAGGTGGGCCTCGTCGGCGCGGCGGCGCTGGCCGTGGCGGGCGCGATGCGTCTGGGTGTGACGGCGCGTGTTGCGGTGGCGGCGCTGGCGGTCCTGGTCTTCGCCACCATGGTCGGCTGGAGCGCTTCGGTCGGGCGGGCGGCGGTCATGGCGTGGCTCGCCCTCGCCGCGCTGGCCCTGCGGCGGCAGACCGACTGGCCGAGCGCGCTGGCGGCTGCGGCCCTGATCTGGCTGGCGGCCTCGCCGCAGGCGCTCTTCAGCCTGAGCTTCCAGCTCTCGTTCGCGGCCACGTGGGGGTTGCTGGCGCTGGCGCCGCTCCTGACCCTTCCCCTGCGGCCCCGCTGGCTGGCCCACCTGGCGGCCGCCACGCTGGGGGCCCAGGTGGCGGTGCTCCCGCTGCTGGCGGCGGCCTTCCAGTGGGTGTCGTTGGCGGCGTTCCCCGCCAACCTGCTGGTCCTACCAATGGTCACCGTGCTCGTCCCGGCGGGGTTTGCGCTCACGGTGCTGGCCGGCCTCCTGCCGCCGCTTGCCGCCCTGCTCGTGCCGGCCTTCCTGCCGCCGGTCTGGCTGGTCGTCCACCTGGCCCGGTTCTTCGCTCGGGCCCCGGGCAGTGAGGTGTGGTTGCCGCCGGTGGCCTGGTGGCAGGCCGCGCTGGCCTATGCGGTGCTGCTCGCCGTGCCCGCGCTCCACCGGGCAAGGCCCCTTCGCCCGATCGTCGCGGTCGCCGGTGCGGCCGCGCTCCTGCTCGGGGCGGTGCCGGTCCCGGCGGCCGGCCCCCCGACCATGCTCCTGGCGGTGCTGGACGTGGGGCAGGGCGACGCCATCCTGCTGCGCGGGCCCGGGGGGCGGTCGGTGCTGGTGGACGGCGGGGGAGAGGTGGAGTACGGCGACGCCCAGCGCGGTGCCGACGCCCCGCCGGGGTTGATGGACCGGGTGGCAGCGAACGCCGTGCCGGTGACCGCCTCGCGCTTCGACGTCGGGCGGCGCCGCGTCATCCCTGCGCTGCGGCACCTGGGCGTGCGCCGGCTCGACGCCGTCGTCCTCACCCATGCGCACGAGGACCACGTGGGCGGTCTGCCGGCCGTGCTGGCGCACTTCCCCGTCGGCGTCTTCCTCGACCCCGGAGTGCCGCACCCGAGCCCCTCCTACGTGCGCGTCCTCGACCTGGTCCGCGAGCGGCGCGTCGCCTATGTGACGGCGCGGCGCGGGCACCGGCTCCTCCTCGGGGAGGGGGCGGAGGCCGAGGTCCTGTGGCCGCCCGCGGGGTTCGTGGAGCAGCACCGCAGCGCCACCGGCGCCGGGCCAGGCGCGGACGAGGACCTGACCAATGCGGCGTCGGTGGTGCTGCAGGTGCGGTTCGCCGCCTTCACGGCCCTGCTCACCGGGGATATCGAGGCGGAGACCGAGGAGGCGCTGGTGCGCCTGGGGCTGGTCCCCAGCCTCGTGTTGAAGGTGGCCCACCACGGCAGCCGCACCTCCACGACCCCCGGGCTGCTCACCGCCGTGCGCCCCCGCGTGGCCGTGATCTCCGTGGGCGCGGACAACCTCTTCGGCCACCCGCACCCCTCGGTGGTGCGCCGCCTGGAGGACGCCGGCGTGGCCACCTATCGCACCGACCTGGACGGGGCGGTGCTGCTGCGCAGCGACGGCGCCCGGGTGTGGGTGGGGACGGTGCGGCGTCGGGCGGGGTGCGTGCGCTACACTGGGCGGGGCGTATGCGCGGGCTCGTCGACCGGATCGAGGATGGGGTCGCCGTGATCCTCCTGGAGGGCGGGGGACGGGCCTACGTCCCCGCCACGCACCTCCCCGCCGGCGCGGGTGTCGGGACGGTCCTGCGGCTGCACTGGGAGGTCGAGGGGGTCGCGGACGCCGCGGAGGTGGCGGCACGCATCGAGGCGCTGCGCCGGGAGGAGCACTGGTGACCGGCTCGGGCACGCCCCCGACCGGCCGGGCGGCACCGTCGCCCGCCCCGGGGGTGCACCTCTTCGTGGGCGAGGAGGACCTGCTCGTCGAGGAGGGGGTGCGGGCGCTGGTGGACGCGGCGCTCCCCCCCGACGAGCGCGCGCTCAACCTCGACGTCCTCGAGGCCGCGGAGACCCCCCTGCCCGACCTCCTGGCCCGGCTCGACACCCTGCCGTTCTTCGGCGCCCTGCGCGTGGTCGTGGTCCGCGACCTCGACGCCATGCCGCTCGACGCGCAGCGGACGCTGGCCGACTACCTGGAGCGCGGCACCCCGCCGGTGCTCGCCATCTTCACGGCCCGCGCCCTGGACCGGGGCGGCCGGCTCTTCAGGGCGCTGCAGGCGGTCGGGCGGATCCATGCCTGCGATCCGCTCACCTGGCGGGAGCTCCCCGCCTGGCTCAGGAGCGAGGCCGCACGGTTGGGGAAGCGGCTCACGCCCGGGGCCGTGGAAGCGCTGGCGGCGGGCGCCGGCGCCGGGCTGCGGGCCCTGCGGCTGGAGCTGGAAAAGCTGGCGGCGTACGTCGATGCCCGGGCCCAGATCACCGAGGAGGACGTGCGGGCGGTGGGGGCGCTGGAGAGCGACCCGCGGCTGTTCGCCCTCGCCGACGCCATCGGGGAACGGCACGTCGGGCGGGCCACCCAGCTGCTGCAGAGCATCCTGGCGCGCGAGCACCCGCTGCCGGTCCTGGGGATGATCGCCCGCCAGTTCCGCCTGCTGGTGCGCGCCCGGGAGGCGGGGCGCAGCCAGGCGGCCGTAGCCAGGGCGGCGGGCGTCACGCCGTATGTCGCCGGCAAGTTGCTGCGGCAGGTGACCCGCTATCGAGCCGAAGACTTCCCCGCGATCTTCGCCCTGCTGGAAGAGGCCGACCGGGCTATCAAGTCGACGGGCCAGCCGGAGCTGGCCCTGGAGACGCTGGTCGTGCAGCTGTGCGCCGGCCCCGGGCGCCGGGGCGACACGGGCGCAGGTTGAGCGGCCGGGATCCGGAGCGGCCGGCCTCCGCGGGTCGGCAGCGCGGGGTCAGGACGCAGAGGCGGCGGTGGCGGCGGCCAGGGCCTCGCGGTGGCGCCGCACCAGTCGGGCCTTGCGGCGGGCGGCGGTGTTCTTGTGGATGATCCCGCGCGCCGCCGCCTTGTCGATGGCCTTGATCGCCAGCAAGAGCGCCTCCGTATCCCCGGCGCGCGCCCTGCGGGAGAGCGTCTTGATGCGCGAGCGGACGGCGCGGTTGTGCTCGGCGCGCCGCAGCGACTGCCGGAGCCGCTTGAGACCTGACTTGATGCGCTTGGCCACCGTACACCTCACTGCCATGTCGGGGTTGCGTTCAGCGCATTGTACCATCGCCCCCGCCCGAGTAGCCACCGCCCCCGCCCGTGCAGCCACCTGGGGGCGGCGGACGCCGCGGTGACCCCCGTCCCCGCCCCACCGGCCAGGGCCCCGTCGGCCACCGGGCACCGCCTGGCCCGGGCCGCCGTCCTCCTGGCCGTGGCCACGGTGTTGAGCCGCCTGCTCGGGCTCGTCCGCGAGATCGTCACCGCCGCCCTGTTCGGGGCCTCCAACGCCAAGGCCGCCTACGTCATCGGCTACTACCTCCCGTTCTTCATCCAGCGGCTGCTCCTGGGCGGCACGCTGAGCATCGTCTTCATCCCGACCATCACCGAGTACCTGGCCCGCGGCGACCGGCGGGAGACGGTGCGGGTAACCGCCATCCTCTTCAACCTGGTCCTCCTCCTGGGCGTGGGGATGGTGCTGGCGGGCCAGGTCCTCGCTCCGCTCCTGGTGCCGGTGGCGGCCCCGGGCTTCCACGCCCAGCCGGGGCTCGTGCCGCTGGCGGTGGCGCTGATGCGCATCATCTTCGTGGCCATGCTCTTCCTGGCGCTGGCGGTCTTCGCCACCGGCTTCCTGCAGGCGCACCAGCGCTTCACCGTGCCGGCGCTGGCGCCGCTCCTCTTCAACGTGGTGATCATCCTGGGGACGCTGTGGCTGGGGCCGCGCGTGGGCATCCACGGCCTGGCCGTGGCCTGGGTGCTCGGGACGGCGGCGCAGTTCCTCGTCCAGCTGCCGGCCATGGCGCGGAGCGGCTTTCGCTGGCTGCCGCTCCTGGACCTGCGCCACCCGGCGGTGCGCCAGCTGGGGCGGCTGGCCGCCCCGGCGATGCTGGGGCTGGCCATCGTGGAGATCAACGCCTACGTGGCCCGCTTCTTCGCCTCCTTCCTGCCGGTGCAACCCGGCGTGAACGCCGTGGCCGTCCTCGACTACGCCTACGAGGTGATGCAGGCGCCGGTGGGTATCATCGCCATCTCCATCGCCACCGCCCTCTTCCCCACGCTGGCCCGCCAGGCGGCGGCCCGGGACCGCGGGGCCCTGGCCGCCACCACGGCGCTGGGGCTGCGGATGACGCTCCTCCTCATGCTCCCGGTGGCCGCGCTCCTCCTGGCGCTGGCGCCCCAGGTGGTGCGGGTGCTCTTCGAGCGCGGCGAGTTCACCCCGGCGGCTACCGCGGCGGTGGCGGCGGCCCTGCGCGGCTACGCCGTCGGCATGAGCGCCGTCGGCGCCTACTACGTCGTCACGCGCGCCTTCTACGCCCTGCACGACATGGCCACCCCGGTGCGGGTGGGCGCGCTGGCCGTCCTCCTCAACGCCGTCCTGAACGCGGGGCTCATGCGGGTGCTGGGCGCCACGGGGATCGCGCTAGCGGCGTCCCTGGTGAACCTGACCAACGTGGGGCTGCTGCTGTGGCTGCTGCGCGCGCGCCTGGGGGCGCTGGAGGGGCGGCGCACCGCCTCGAGCCTGCTGCGCGGCGCGGGGGCGGCGGCGGCGGCGGCCCTGCTGGCCGCGGCGGTGGCGGTCGCGGCGGACGGCCCGGCGGGAGAGGGCCCGGCCGGAGCGCTGCTGGTCCTGGCGGCCTCCGGTGGGGTGGGGGTGGTCGCCTACCTCGGGGCGGCCTGGCTGCTGCGCCTAGAGGAGCTGCGCCAGGTGCCCGCGCTGCTGCGGGGCGCGCGCCCGGGCCGTCTGGAGGCGCGTTTGACAGGGAATTCGGACGTTTGCTAGGGTGGGAGCGGGTTAGCACTCAACAAGGGAGAGTGCTAACGATGATGCCGGCGCTCGACGACCGCAAGCGGCGCATCCTCCAGGCCGTGGTCCGCGAGTACATCCACTCCGCCGAGCCGGTCTCGTCCGAGGTAGTGTTGCGCCGTACCAACCTGCCGGTGAGCCCGGCCACGGTCCGCAACGAGATGGCTGCGCTGGAAGAGCTGGGGTACCTGCAGCAGCCCCACACCTCCGCCGGCCGCATCCCCACCGACCGGGCCTACCGCCTCTACATCGAGGCCCTCCTGGAGGAGGCGGAGCTGCGGCCGGAGGAGCGGCAGCGGCTGCGCCGGCAGCTGCGGGCGCTGGCCGAGGAGGCTGACCGGTTGATCCAGCGCGCCGCGCGGGCGCTGGCCGAGGAAGCCCACTACGCCTCCCTGGCCGCCACTCCGCGGCGGGGTGAGCAGGTCTTCCGTCACCTGCACCTGGTGCCGCTGGAGCGCGCGCGGGTCCTGCCCGTCCTGATCACCGACGCCGGCACCTACCAGGGCTACCCGGTGGACCTGGGGGAGCCGGTCGACCCCGACCAGGTCGAGCAGTTCTCCCGCTGGCTGAGTGCCCGCCTGGCCGGGCTGACGCTCGGAGAGCTCACCCGCGACCGGCTGTGGGCGACCATCGGTGCGGTGGCGCACTTCCAGCGCCTGCTCGAGCAGCTGCGCCGGTGGCTCGACCGGGGGGTGCGCCGCCGGGTCGGACGAGTGATCGTGGAGGGGGCCCCGCACCTGCTGGAGCAGCCGGAGTTCCGGCAGATCGACGCGGCTTCGGCGGTGCTGGCGGCCCTCGAGCGGGAGGAGGTGCTGCTGGAGCTGCTGCGTCCCGCGGCCGGTCACCGGGTGTGGGTGGCCATCGGCAGCGAGCTCCCCTTCCCGGCGATGCGGGAGTGCAGCATCGTGGCCGCCACCTACTCGGTGGGAGACCGGGTGGCGGGGACGCTGGCCCTGCTCGGCCCGCGCCGCATGCACTACGACCGGACCCTGCCGCTGGTGCGCTTCCTCGCGGACTCCCTCAGCGAGGCCTTGACGGACCTGGGGGGCTGACGTACTCAGAGGGCCGAAGCGCGGGGCCCCGTCCCGCGCCCCGCCCACGGCCATGGCGAAGGACTACTACGCGACCCTGGGCATCCGCCGCGACGCCTCGCAGGAGGAGATCAAGCAGGCCTACCGCCGCCTGGCGCGCGAGTACCACCCCGACGTGCGCCGGGACGACCCCCAGGCCAACGAGCGCTTCAAGGAGATCAACGAAGCCTACGCCGTCCTCAGCGACCCGGCGCGGCGGGCGCAGTACGACCGCTTCGGCCGGGTGGACGAGGTGCCGGCCGTCGACCCCACCGACCTCTTCGGCTCCTTCGACGACCTCTTCGACATGTTCTTCGGCGGCGGGCCGCGGCGGACCCGGACGCGCGTGCGCCCGGTCGAGGAGGAGGAGGCGGTCGCCGGCGCGGACCTGCGGGCGGAGGTGGAGGTCACCCTCGAGGAGGCCGCCAGCGGGGTGGAGAGAACCCTCACCCTCACCCGCCTGGAGACCTGCCCCGTCTGCTTCGGCACCGGCCGCGAGCCCAACACCAGCGTGGAGACCTGTCCCACCTGCGCGGGGACGGGACAGGTGCGCTACCACCACCAGACGGTCTTCGGCTACCTGACCCAGGTCGTCACCTGCCGGCAGTGCGGCGGGCGGGGCCGGGTGGTGCGGCACCCCTGCCGCGCCTGCGGCGGCGCCGGGCGGCGCGAGGCGGAGCGCCAGGTGACCGTCCGCATCCCGCCGGGAGTGGAGACGGGCACCCGCCTGCGCGTCCCGGAGGAGGGGGAGGCGGGCGTGCGCGGGGGCCCGCGCGGGGACCTCTACGTGGTGGTCCGCGTGCTGCCGCACCCGCGCTTCACCCGGCAGGGGCGCGACCTGATCTGTGAGGTCCCGGTCTCCATGCTGCAGGCGGCCCTGGGGGACGAGATCGAGATCCCGGCGCTGGGCGAGACGCTACGCATCGCCATCCCGCCGGGGACGCAGCCCGGCGCCGCGCTGCGCCTGCGGGGGCAGGGGATGCCCGACCTGCAGGGCGGCCGGGGGGACCTGTACGTGCGCCTGCGCGTGGAGATCCCGCGGGACCTCACGCCGGAGCAGCGCCGGCTGCTGAAGCAGGTGGCGGACCTGCGCGGCGAGCGGGTCCAGCCCCAGCGCCCCTCTCTATGGAAGAAAATGAAGGACCTCTTCACGGCCTGACCGCGGGCGCAGCGCCGGCAGAGCCGGCGTCTGTCCTCCCCCGCTTCGTGGTGGTACGGGTGCGGGCGGCGCCGGCGGCGGCCGAGGCGGCGGCGGCTCTCCTGCACGAGGCGGCCCCTCCGGGCGTGGAGGAGCGGCGCCAGGGGGACGACGTGGTCCTGGTCGCCTATCTGCCCGCAGAGCTCGCGCCCCGCCTGGTGTCCGGCCTGCGCGCGCGCCTCGAGGCCCTCCCGCGCTACGGGCTCGGGGAGGCGCCCACCGTGGCGGTGGAGCCGCTGGCCGAGGAGGAGTGGGCCACGGCCTGGCGCCGCCACTTCCACCCCTTCCCGGTCGGCCGGCGCCTCTGGATCGCGCCCTCGTGGGCGCCCGGGGACCCGCCCGACGGACGGCTGGCCGTCCGCATCGACGCCGGATTGGCCTTCGGCAGCGGCCTGCACGCCTCGACGCGTCTGTGCCTGGAGCTCCTCGAGGACCTGGTCCGGCCCGGCGTCACCGTAGTGGATGTGGGCACCGGCTCCGGCATCCTGGCGGTGGCGGCGGCGAGGCTGGGAGCGGCGCGGGTGGTGGCCACCGACCTCGACCCGGTGGCGGCCCAGGCCGCGGCGCAGGCGGTCCGGGCGAACGACCTGCGCGGTGTCGTCGCCGTCGTGGTGGCCGACCTGCTCGCTCCGGTACGTCGCCCCATGGACCTGATCGTGGCCAACCTCACCGCGGACCTGCTCGAGCGCCTGGCGCTGCACGTGCCCGCGGCGCTCTCCCCGGAGGGCCGGTTCATCGCCTCGGGGATCGCCGCCGCGCAGGCCGCGCGGGTCCGGGAGGCGCTCGCCGCGGCGGGGCTGGCAGTGGTGCGCGAGCGCGTGCGAGAAGGGTGGCACGCGCTGGTGGCGCAGCTGTTGCCCGAGGGGCGGGCGTCGATGGCGCAGCCGCAGTCGGACGGATCAGCGTGGGCAGAGTCGTCGTCCGTCGCGCGGTGACCGTGACCCGGCGCTTCCTCGTGCCGTCCGAAGCCCTCGAGGCCGACGAGGTGCGGCTGCCGCCCGAGGAGTCGCACCACGCCGCCGTGGTGCTGCGGCTGCGGCGGGGGGAGCGCGTCGTCCTCTTCGACGGGCGCGGGGTAGAGGCGCTGGTGGAGCTCACCCGGGTCGAGCCCCGCGAGGTGCGCGCGCGGGTGGTCGCCCGGTCGGCGGCGTCGGCGCGCGGACCGACGGTGCAGGTAACGCTGGCGCAGGGGATCCCCAAGGGCGGCAAGATGGACGACGTGATCCGCATGGGGACCGAGGTGGGCGTGGCCCGCTTCGTCCCGCTCCTCACGCGCCGCGCGCTGGCCCGGCCCTCGGCGGCGCGCCTGGCCCGGTGGCGGCGCATCGCGGCCGAGGCGGCCAAGCAGTCGCGTCGGCTCACCGTCCCGGAGGTGACCGACCCGCTGCCGCTGCCGGCCCTGTGGGCCGGGGAGCGGGCGGGTCCCCTGCTCATGCCCTGGGAGGAGGAACGGGCCGGGATCGGCGAGGTGCTGCCGCGCCTGGGACCGGTGCGCGCGGTGACGGTGGCGGTGGGGCCGGAGGGGGGCTTCGCCCCCGAGGAGGTGGCGGAGGCGCGCGCGCACGGGGCGGTGACGGTCTCGTTGGGGCCGACGATCCTGCGGACTGAGACGGCGGGGGTAGTGACGGTGGCCATGGTGCTCTACGAGTTGAGCCTGCGCCGGATCGAGGAGCGCTGATGCGTGCGGGGCGGCCGGGTTCCCGTTACACCGGTGTGACGGCGGCCGTCGTATGGTGAGGGGTGGAGGTGAGGACCCGATGCGCTTCGTCACCGTGCTCGGTGTGGTCGGCCTGCTGCTCCTGGGGCTGGCCGGCGTGGGCTATCCGGAATACAACTACCAGCAGCAGACCCCCGCCGCGCCTGCCGCGGGGGTGAAGCAGCAGATCCAGACGGCGGCCACCCACTCCGGGTTCGCCGCCGGCGGGCAGTCGCTGGCCTACGTGCAGCAGCACCTGGGCCATGCCCTCAACTGCATCGAGGGCAAGGGCGGGCGGAACTTCAACGCGGCCTGGGGGCACGTCTGCGAGGGGCAGGGGAACGGCATCCTCAACGACCTCCGGGGGGTCTCCGGCGGTGCGGCCGTGCGCCCGCTGGTGGAGCACGCCGACGGCCTGGCTGTCACCGGGGTCAAGACCCGCGACCTGGCCACGGCGCGGGCCGCAGCGGCGGGCGTCAGCGCTCTGCTCAAGGTGGCCGCGGAGTACCTGAAGTAACGGCCCCCCACAGCCGACGGAGCCAGCGGCGGCGTCCTGCGGCGAGCGGCTGGGGGATCCACACCAGCCGGTCCACCCACCGCAGGAAGTCCGCAGGGGCCTCTCCTCCCAGCCACCGCAGGAGCCCCACCTGCACGATAGCGCTGAGGGCAGCCTCCTCCCGCAGGAGGCGGGCCTGCAGGCGGGCGGTCAGGCGGCGCGCCAGATAGGGCCACCGTCCCCCCTCCAGCACCGCCAGGGCCTCTGCCGGCACCGGTGCGCCGAACAGGTCGGCCGCCAGCGCCACCGCCACCTGGACGGTGCGGCGCGCCTCCACGCAGACGGCACCGGCGAAGGTCCAGTCCACGCCGCCGCGCGCCGCCACTTCGGCGATGTCGCGGATGTAGCGGGCGCGGGGGCGGCCGTACCACAGCTCGCGCATCCAGAAGACGGCCAGCCCCACGATCAGGTCGGCGGGCGCGGGGAGGAGGGCCTGGGCGCCGGCCACGTCTACCGGTCTCGCCCGGCAGGCCACGGCGTCGTGGTCGAGCGGCAGGAGGTGCGGGTAGCCGGCATAGCGCCAGTGCAGGTCCACCGGCAGGGTCAGGCCTGACGGCGGCATGTACCCGCGGGCGCTACGCCAAGTGCGGTCGGCCGCGCTGGGGGCTCCGCCGGCGATGCGGTAGCCCAGCGCGCAGAGCGCCCGGTGCGCGGCGTTGACCGTCTCCGGGGCGACGAGGAGGTCCAGGTCGTGCATGGGGCGCAGCGCGGGATCGGGGTAGGTTGCCCGCGCCAGCGCCGCGCCCTTCAGCAGGAGCGGGCGGACCCCTTCACGGTTCAGGGCCGAGAGCACCGCGGCCAGCTCCATCTCCACCCGGACCGCCCGCTGCGCGGCCCGCTCGGACGCGGAGGCCAGCTCGCGCGCCACCGGCCCGGGCACGGTCACCCCGGCCCGCCGGATGCCGTCCCAGAGCAGCGGGATGACCTGTTCCCGCCTCGCCAGGCGATGCACGGCGTCCCAGTCGGTGGGGAGGTCCGGCGGGAGGGGCTCGAGGTGCAGCAGCCGGAGGAAGGTCCGCTCGAACGGGTAGAGGCGCGGCGGCATCAGGGCCGGACGCGGCCACGGCGCCGTGCTCAATAGGCGCTGAGCGTGCCGGACCGCCGGGCCTCCGCAAAGCTCCAGTGCAGGGCGAGCAAGCCCAGCGGGACGAGCGCGGCGGCAAAGGCGGCCAGGACGAGCACCTCGCCGCGCAGGCCGGCCGCCCCTGTCCCCTCCAGCAGGACGAGCCGCATGGCGCGCAGCGCGTGGGTCATCGGCAGCCACTCCCCCAGCCGCTGCAGGGGTGCCGGGAGGACGGTGGTGGGATAGAAGAGGCCGCCCACCAACGCCGAGGCGGCGGCGATCGGCGCGGTCAGCGGATCGGGCTGGCGGGTGAGGAGGACGTAGGCTGCGGCGAGCCAGCCCACGGCCAGGAAGGTCGCCCCCGAGAGCCCCAGGACCACGAGGGCGGCGGCCAGGTTGGCTCGAGCGATCGGCAGGCCGAAGAAGACCTCCCCCACCCACAGGGAGAGGGCCGCCTGCCCGAGGCCCAGCAGGACCGGCCACAGCGACAGGCCCAGCGCCAGCGTCCCCACTGCACAGGGCGTGGCGGCCAGGCTCTCCAGCGTGCCGGCCACCTGCTCCTGGCGCAGCGCGGCCGGGCAGGCGCGCATCACCGCGGTGAGGAAGCCGAAGAAGGCCACGCCGACGAGCGCGAAGGCGAAGTAGCCCGCCGGGCGCCCCGATGCCGGATCCGGTGCGGGGACCAGGCGTCCCAGGTAGTAGAGGGTGGCGGCGGTGAACCCCACGCCCGCGGCCTGCCAGGCCGGCGCCAGGCGCGCCGTCCCCGCGGCGATGCTGTCACGCCGGAGAAACGCCCACAACTGGAAGAGCAGGGCCACGCGTCTCCTCCACGGCCGCCTCGTAGCACGCCCGCACGCGCGCCGCTCCACCCTCCCCGACGGCCACCACCTCGCGCAGGCGCCCGCCTGCGAGGATGCCCACACGGTCGCACACGCCGGCCGCCTCCTCGAAGTCGTGCGTCGCCAGCAGAACGGTGCGGCCCTCTGTGCTGGCCAGGTGGCGTACCAGCGCCCGGAAGGCGTCAGCCGCCTGGGGGTCGAGGCTGCGCGTCGGCTCGTCGAGGCAGAGGACGGGCTGGCCGCCCACGAGCGCCCGGGCGAGCAGGAGCCGCTGGCGCATCCCCGTCGAGTACCGGGCCACGACCTGGTCGGCCGCCTCGGTGAGTCCCACCTGCCCGAGCGCCGCTTCGGCCCGCCGGCGCGCTTCACCCGGCGCGCAGCCGAGCAGGCCCGCGAAGAAGATCAGGTTGTCCCGCCCGGAGAGCCGCCAGTAACAGGCGCGCTCGTCCCCCGTGACCAGCGCCACGCGCCGCCGCACCAGCGTCGGCTCCCGCACCACGTCCGCGCCCAGGATGCGGGCCGTGCCGCCGGACGGGAGGAGGAGGGTGGTCAGGATCTTGAGCAGAGTGGTCTTGCCGGCGCCGTTCGGACCCAGCAGGCCGAAGATCTCTCCCGCCTCGACCTGCAGGGTCACGTCCCACAGGGCGTCCACCGGGCGATGGGCCCCGAGCGGCCAGCGCCCGCGGAAGCGCTTGGTCAGGGAGGAGGTCTCGACCGCCGCCACGACCCATTCAGTACCGGGGAGGACCGGAGACTTCCTGTCTACGGTGCGTGCCGTCGGCCGCCGCTGTTCCCCGCCGGTCTTGCGCCCTCGGGCCGCCACCGTTCCCGCGCCGGTCTTGCGCGCCCTCGGCCGCCACCACCCTCGGCCGCCACGGCTCCTGTGTCGTTTGCACGATGGTACTCCTGCATTCGACGGATAGGCGGTGCGTGCTGCCGTCCATACACTGGAAAGGCGCCAGGAACACCCAGGGGGTCATCAATGTGGTGGCGAGGGGGGATTCGCTCGGCAAGCATCCCACTCGCGGGAGGGGTCGAGTCGATCTCTCCTCGCGTCCCTCCACCGCCACCACCTCCACCGCCAGCACCGCCCCCCGGCGGCGGGCCTCCCGGCGCCATCCTGATCCCCCTCATCCCGCTGATCCTGCTGATCATCGGCGCTCCACCGGTGGTGGAGCAGCCACCTCCGCCGGTGGTCCAGGTCACCCCGACGCCTCCCCCTGAGGCCGCCCCGACACCGTCACCCGCGGCCGAAGCGCCCCCGTCGCCTCCTCCGCCTTCCCCGGCGCCGACTCCAGGTGTCCTCCCGCCCACCGTGGCGCCCACAGCGCCGCCGGCGCCGCCCGCTGCCGCTGTGACGCCCGGCCCGCCCGCGCGCCCCCGGCCCACGCCGATCGTCCTCGGCCCCCCCGCACCGGCGCCCGCACCTGCCGCGCCTGCACCGCCTGCTCCTGCGGCTGCAGCGCCGCCACCGGTCCGGGCGGTGGCCACGCCACCCCCCGCCGCCCCGCCGCCCGGGGCGGTGCTTCCCTTCGGAGGCGCCCGCCTGTGGATCCCGGTGGCGCTGGGCCTGGGCCTGGTGGGCACGGGGTACCTCCTCCTCCGCCGGAACGCCAGGGCGGGGTGAGCGCCCTGCGGACGCTGGGTCTTGTCCTGATGGTGGTGGGCGGGCTGCTACTGGCGGCACCCGCCTTCTGGTCGGTCTACACGGGGCGGGGGGCCGAAGCGGCGCAGACCGCGGCCCTGGCCGAGTGGGAGCGCGCCCTGACCGACGGCCAGACGGTAGCGGAGGAACGGACGACCCAGGTGGATCGCAGGGCGGCTGCCGGCACCCTGCGCCCGGCCGAAGGGCTCGTCCTCACCATCCCGCGTCTGGGGTTGCGCCGCTTCGTCCCAGAAGGGGCCCGGCCCGAACACCTGCGCCGCTTCGGCCTGGGACGCATCTCCTGGACGGCCCGGCCCGGCCAGGCCGGTGTGGTCGGCATCGCCGGTCACCGCACCACGCATGGGGCGCCCTTCTTCCGCCTGCCCGCCCTGCGGCCCGGCGACGAGGTGCTGCTCGAGGACGGGCGGCAGCGCTATCTCTACCGCGTGGCGGAGCAGCGCACCGTCCGCCCGACCGCGGTGGAGGTCCTGCGCGGTGAGGCCGGCCGCCGTCGCCTCGCCCTGGTCACCTGTACCCCGGCCTACAGCGCCGCCTACCGCCTCGTGGTGCTGGCCGACCTGCAGCGCGTCCAGGTGGCGGCCCCGTGACCGCGGTCGCGTGACTGGCCCCGTGACCGGCGGTCCCGTAACCGCTCCGTCCAGTGCGCCGGGCGACTCGGGCCCCAGGCTGGCCGCCCGCTTTGCCACGGAGGCCGCCCGCTTTGCCGCGGAAGTCGTCCTCTTCGACCCGGAAGACGGCCGGCTGGTCGTCCTCTCGGGCGCTGCCGCCAGCGTCTGGACCGCGTGCGACGGCCGGGCCACCGACGAGGTGGCCCGGGCGGCGGGCCTGGGGGTGGGCCGCGTGCGCCGGATCCTGCGCGACCTCGAGCGCGCAGGTGCCGTGGCCCGCGAGGGCGCAGGGTGGCGCCGGCGGGTGTGCGTGGAGGTCTGAGCGTGAGCGCGCATGCGGGCCTGCGTGTGGCGCAGCACGAGGCCCGGGGCTCCGAGGGCGAGCGGGAGGGCGTGGCCGCTCTTTCGGGCGCGCCCGGTCTTGCGGGCGCGCCTGCGGAGGCCGGGTCTCGCAGCGGGTGGCGCAAAACCGGCTGGACCGTACGGGTGCACGCGGCGCCGGGCTCACCGCAGGGCTTGAGGGGAGCCCGGCTGCAGACACTGCTCGCCGCGCTGGACCTCTGCGGGCTCCGCCTGCCTGCCCTCGAGGTGGAGCTGGGCGCTGACGGGTGGGCCGTCGGCCGCGTCGGGGGAGAGGCCCTGTGGCGCATCCGCCTGCCGGAGACGCGAGCGCTCTCGGTGCTGCTCGGGCAGTGCACCGCCACCGCCCTCCACTTGGCCGACCGTCTCTTCCTGCACGCCGGCGTGGTGGCGGTGCGCGGACGGGCGGTGGTGCTGGCCGGCCCGAGCGGGGCGGGGAAGACCAGCCTGGTGGCCGCGCTGCTGGCGCAGGGGGCGACCTACCTCTCCGACGAGGTGGCCTGGCTCCCCCTGCCGGACAGTGTGCCGACCAGTGTGCAGGTGCCGGACGGCGTGCGGGCGCCGGACCGTGTACAGAGCCGGCACGACGGTGGCCCGTTCAAGGGAGCGCCGTGCGCCTTCCCCTTCGCCCTGCCGCTCGCCATCAAACCGTGGACGTTGCGCGCTCTCGGGACCCTGCCCTCCGGTGAGGTGGTCGCCCGGGACGACGACGTCACCTACGTCCTGCCGCCGCGCCGGGCGCAGACGCGCGTGCCTGTGGCGCTGTTGGTCCTCCTGGAAGGACGGGGCTGGCGGGTGCGGCTGCGGTCGCTCTCACCCGGCGCGGTCTTCCTGGCGCTGAGCCGCCAGCCCTCCTCCCTGCAGCTGGCGCGCCACCGCGCCCGCGCCTTTGCCGGCCTCGCCGGCCTCCTACGCACCGTGCCGGCCGTGGGGCTGGTGACGCCCTCGCCGGCCGCCGGCGCCGCCGCCCTCCTCGAGACCCTGCCCTGATCCGCTCCTGAGGCGGCCACCCGTCCTGAGGCGGCCACCCGTCCTGAGGCCGCCACCCGCCGCACCCCGTGGGGGCGACGAGGGTTGAAAAATTTTTCACATTGAGTAGAGTATTATTCATCTCGCCCGGACGAGGAGACGGTCGTGGCACAGGTGCGGGTCAGCGTGGCAGGGGCGTCGGGGTACGGCGGCGGGGAGGTCGTCCGCCTGCTGGTGGGCCATCCGGAGGTGCGGCTCGTCCACCTCACCGCGGAGACTCGCGCCGGCGAGCCCTACGGCGAGGTCTTCCCCAACATCCGCGGCCTGGTCCCGCACCACACCGAGACCCTCGACCCCGTCCGCCTGGCCGACGCGGACGTCGTCGTCCTGGCCCTGCCCAACGGCGCGGCCATGACGCTCGTGCCGCAGCTGCCGCCCACCGTGAAGGTCGTGGACCTGGGCGCGGACTTTCGCTTCGCGGACGCCCGCACCTACGAGCAGTGGTACGGGCGGCCGCACACGGCGGAGGCGCTGCTGGCCGAGGCCGCCTACGGTCTGCCGGAACTGCACCGGGCCCGCATCCGCCGCGCCCGCATCGTCGGCACCCCGGGGTGCTATCCCACGGCGGCTCTGCTGGCCGCCGCGCCGTTCCTCCAGCAGGGCCTGGTGCGGGCCGAGGGGATCGTCGTCGACGCCAAGTCCGGCGTCTCGGGGGCGGGGCGGTCGGCGGGACCGCGCACGCACTTCTCCGAGGTGAACGAGAACGTGCAGCCCTACAGCACGCCCGGCCACCGCCATACGGGTGAACTGGAGGAGCAGGTGCGCGCGCTGGCGGGGGCGGCGGCGGCGGTGACCTTCACCCCGCACCTCGTCCCCATGACCCGCGGCATCCTGGCCACGGTCTACCTGCAGCCCACCCGCGCGCTGACGCAGGCGGAAGCGGACGAGGTCCTGCACGAGGCCTACCGCGGCGAGCCCTTCGTGCGCGTGCTGCCGGCGCCGGCGCTCCCCCAGACCAAGGCCACGCTGGGGAGCAACTTCTGCGACGTGGCCGTGCGCGTGGACGGGCGCACCGGGTGGGTGGTGGCCTTTGCCGCCATCGACAACCTGGTGAAGGGCGCCGCCGGGCAGGCGGTGCAGAACCTGAACCTGCTCTGCGGCTTCCCCGAGGCGCTGGGCCTGCGCGCTCCGGGGCTCTTCCCGTGAGCGCCGTGGGCGCCTCGCCCGGAGGGATGTCCGGGCCCGGGCCGCTGCCGCCGGTGGGCGAGGGGACGGTCACCACGCCGGCCGGGGTGCGCGCGGCGGGCATCCACTGCGGCATCAAGGCCGACCGGCCCGACCTGGCCCTCATCGTCACCGACGGCCCGGCGGCGGCCGCCGCGCTCTTCACCACCAACCGCGTGCAGGCCGCCCCCGTGCAGGTGTGCCGGGCTCAGGTGGCGCGCGGGCAGGCCCAGGCGGTGGTGATCAACAGCGGCAATGCCAACGCCTGCACGGGGGCGCAGGGGCTGCGCGACGCCTGGGAGATGGTGGACCTCACCGCGGCCGCGCTGGGGATTGCGCGGGACCTGGTGCTCGTGGCCAGCACCGGGGTCATCGGCGTGCCGCTGCCGATGGCGCGGCTGCGCGAGGGCATCCCCGCGGCAGCCGGGGCGCTGGGACCCCACGGCGACCGCGCGGCGGAGGCCATCCGCACCACCGACGCCTTCCCCAAGACCGGCGCCGTGCGGGTGGAGCTCGGCGGGCGCCCCGTGGCCGTCGGCGGCATCGCCAAGGGCGCCGGGATGATCCACCCGCGCCTGGCCACCACCCTGGCCGTGCTCACCACCGACGCCGCGGTGGTCCCAGCGGTGCTGCGCCAGGCGCTGCGCGAGGCGGTGGACGCCTCCTTCAACCGCATCAGCGTGGACGGCGACACCAGCACCAACGACACTGTGATCGCCCTGGCCACCGGCGCCGCTGGCCACCCGCCGGTCCGCACCGTCGAAGAGCCGGGCTTCGCCGTCCTGCGCGACGCCCTCACCGCGCTGGCGCGCCACCTGGCGCTGCTGGTGGTGCGCGACGGCGAGGGGGCGACGAAGGTGGTCGAGGTGGCGGTGACGGGAGCGCGCTCGGCGGCGGAGGCGCAGCGCGCCGCCGAGGCGGTGATGACCTCGCCCCTCGTGAAGACCGCCTTCTACGGGACGGAACCCAACTGGGGGCGCGTCCTGGCGGCGCTGGGCCGGTCGGGCGCGGAGGTCGACCCCGACCGCGTCACCGTGACCATCGGCGGGGTGGAGGTGGTGCGCGGCGGCGTGGGCGTGGCCGACCGCCTGGCGGCGGCCGCCGCCGCCATGCGCGCGCCCACCTTCACCGTGGCCATCGACCTGGGCCTGGGCGAGGGCGCCTGGCACGGGTGGACGTGCGATCTCACCGAGGGGTACGTGCGCCTGAACAGCGGGTACCTGACGTGAGCCCGGCGCGCGCGCGCGAGACCGTGGCCGCCGAAGGGGCGCTCATCGCCCGCGGGCTGCGCTACGTCCAGGCGTGGCGCGGCCGGACGGTGGTGGTGAAGTACGGCGGGAGCGTGTTCGCCCGGGCCGGCGAAGAGGGCGGCGGCAGCGACACCGTCGTCGAGGACCTGGTCCTCCTCCAGGGGGCCGGCATCCACCCGGTGCTCGTCCACGGCGGCGGACCCGAGATCACCCGCTGGCTGGAGCGCCTGGGGATAGAGAGCCGCTTCGTCCAGGGGCTGCGGGTGACGGACGAGGCCACGATGGAGGTCGTGGAGATGGTGCTGGCCGGCCGGGCCAACAAGGCGCTGGTGGGGCGGCTCACCGCCGCCGGCGGCAGCGCCGTGGGCCTGAGCGGCCGCGACGCCCGCCTCTTCGAGGCCGCGCCCCTGCGCGGTACGGTGGACCTGGGGCGCGTGGGGCAGATCACCGCCGTGCACCCCGCGGTGGTGCAGACGCTGGCGCGCGAGGGACACATCCCGGTGATCGCCTCCGTGGGGACGGACGCGCGCGGAGAGGCCCTCAACCTCAACGCCGACCACGCCGCTGCCGCGCTGGCCCAGGCGCTGGGGGCGAGCAAGCTCATCCTCCTCACCGACGTGGAGGGGATCTACCAGGAGCGGGACGGCGAGCGCACGCTGCTCTCCGTGCTCACCGTGGAGGAGGCCCGCATGCTGGTGGAGGACGGCACGGTCTCGCGCGGCATGATCCCCAAGGTGGAGGCGGCCCTGGCCGCCCTGGCCGGGGGCGTACCGTCGGCGCACATCATCAGCGGCGAGGTGCCGCACGCGCTGCTCGTCGAGCTCTTCACCGAGGAGGGGGTGGGGACCATGATCGTCCGTCAGCGGGAGGAGCGGGTGTGAGCCGCCCCGCCGTCGTGCCGATGCCCTACACGACCACGGCGGAAGTCGTCGCCGCCAGCGACCGCGTCCTCATGCCTACCTACCGGCGCCAGCCGGCCGCCTTCGCCTCCGGCCGGGGCGTGCGCCTGGTCGACTTGGAGGGACGGACCTACCTCGACTTCATCGCCGGCATCGCCGTGGACGTGCTGGGACACGCCCACCCGCGCCTGGTCCAGGCGATCCAGGAGCAGGCCGCGCGGCTGCTCCACGTCAGCAACCTCTACCACATCCCGGAGCAGACCCGGCTGGCGGCGTGGCTGGCGGAGCGCAGCGGGCTCGACCGCGCCTTCTTCTGCAACAGCGGGGCGGAGGCCAACGAGGCGGCCATCAAGCTCGTGCGCCGCTACTTCCACGCGCAGGGCTCGGATCGCGTGGAGGTCGTGGTGGCCCAGGGCGCCTTCCACGGGCGCACCTACGGGGCGCTGGCGGCCACGCCGGTGGCTCGCTACCGCGAGGGGGTGGGGCCGTTGCCGGCGGGCTTCACCGTCGTCCCCTTCAACGACCCCGCCGCGCTGGCGGCGGCGGTGAGCGCGCGCACCGCCGCGGTCCTCCTCGAGCCGGTGCAGGGCGAAGGGGGGGTCCACCCCGCCGACCCCGCATACCTGCGCGTGGCGCGCGAGCTCACCGACCGGGTGGGGGCGCTGCTGGTCTTCGACGAGGTGCAGACCGGCATCGGCCGCACCGGCACCCTCTTCGCCTTCCAGGGGTACGGGGTCGTGCCCGATGTGCTCACCCTGGCGAAGGGGCTGGGGGGCGGGGTGCCCATCGGGGCGGTGCTGGCGCGCGAGGCCGTGGCGCAGGCCTTCCAGCCGGGGAGCCACGGCTCCACCTTCGGCGGCAACCCGCTCGCCTGTGCGGCGGCGCTGGCCGTGCTGGAGACGGTGGAGGCGGACGGCCTGCCGGCGCACGCGGCGGCGATGGGTGAGCGCCTGGCCGCGGGGCTGCGGGCGATTGGCCAGCGTACCGGGGCCATCACTGCCGTGCGCTGGCGGGGGTTGCTGGTGGGCGCCGACCTCGACCGCGAGGCCGCTCCCGTGGTGGACGCCTGCCGCGCCCGCGGGCTGCTGGTGAACGCCGTCCAGCCCCGCACGCTGCGCTGCGCCCCGCCGCTGATCGTGAGCCCGGCCGACGTGGACGAGGCGCTGGCCATCCTGGAGCAGGTGCTCGGGGAGGGAGAGGCATGATGCAGGGAGACGGACCGGTGGCCACGACCCCCACGCGCCCCATCCGGCGCGCCTGTCTGGCCTACTCGGGGGGGCTCGACACCTCGGTGATCATCCCCTGGATGCGGGAGCGGTACGGGGCCGAGGTCGTGGCGGTGGTGGTGGACGTCGGCCAGGGCGAGGACCTGGACGCGATCCGCCAGAAGGCGCTGCGCAGCGGGGCGGTGGAGGCGCGCGTGGTGGACATGCGCGAGCGCTTCGTGCGCGACTTCGCCTTCCCGGCGCTGCGGGCGGGCGCGGTCTACGAGGGACGCTACCTGCTGGGCACCGCGCTGGCCCGGCCGGCCATCGCCGCCGCCCAGGTGGCGGTGGCGCTGGAGGTGGGGGCCGACGCCCTCGTCCACGGGTGCACGGGGAAGGGCAACGACCAGGTGCGCTTCGAGCTGGCCTACGCCGCCCTCGCCCCCGGGCTGCGCGTCGTCGCCCCGTGGCGGGAGTGGGAGCTGCGCTCGCGCGCCGAAGAGATGGCCTACGCCGAGCGCCACGGCATCCCCGTCCCCGCCACGCGCGAGCGCCCCTACAGCGTCGACCGCAACCTCTGGCACTGCAGCAGTGAGGGCGGCATCCTGGAGGACCCCTGGCAGGTCCCGCCCGCCGACCTCTACCAGTACACCGTCGACCCGCGCGAGGCCCCGGACGAGCCGGAGGAGGTGACCGTGGAGTTCGAGGCCGGCACCCCGGTGGCGGTGAACGGGGAGCGGCTCGACCCCGTCGCCCTAGTGGAGACGCTCAACCGCCTGGGCGGCCGCCATGGGGTCGGCCGGGTGGACATGGTGGAGAACCGGCTGGTGGGGATCAAGAGCCGCGGAGTGTACGAGACGCCCGGCGGCACCATCCTCACCGTCGCCCACCAGGACCTGGAGAGCATCACCCTGGACCGCGACACCCTGCACCTCAAGCAGGCCGTGGTCGCCCCGCGCTACGCCGAGCTCGTCTACTACGGGCAGTGGTACACGCCGCTGCGCCAGGCCCTCGACGCCTTCGTGGCGGCGACCCAGCGCACCGTCACCGGGACCGTGCGCTGCATCCTGTACAAGGGCACCTGCCGGGCGGTGGCCCGCCGGGCGCCGGCGTCGCTGTACAGCCCCGAGCTCGCCACCTTCGAGCGGGACAGCGTCTACCACCAGGCCGACGCCGCGGGGTTCATCCGCCTCTTCGGCCTGCCGGCGGCGGTCTTCGCCCGCACCTACCCCCACCTCATCCGGGAGGAGCGGCCGCTCCCGCACGTCTCACCCGCTGGTGGGGGTGCGGGCGCGGCCGGCGGGCCGGGGGCGGGCCCGGAGCCGGCCGCCCGGCCGGTCGAGGCGACGCGCCACCCCCGCTGACACCGCACCATGCGGGCGCGCGACCGGAAGATCCTGGAGGTGGTCGCCGCCGAACCGATCCGTACCCAGGCCGACCTGGTCCGCGCCCTGCGGCGCGCGGGGCTGCGCGTGAGCCAGGCCACCGTCTCGCGGGACATCAAGCGCCTCGGCCTGGTGAAGGCCCCGGGCCCCAACGGTCGGGCGCGCTACCTGCCGCCGGACGCCGTCCCGCCGGTGCCGCCCGGAGCGGAGGCGCGCCTGCGGCGGGCCTTCGAGGAGTTCGTCGTGGGGATCGACGAGGGCGCCGGGTTGGTGCTGGTGAAGACGACGACCGGCAGCGCCGGGGCGGTGGCCGAGGCCATCGACGAGGTGCAGTGGCCCGAGGTGGCCGGGACAGTGGCGGGGGACAACACCATCATCGTGGTGCCCCGGCGCCCCGCCCACCGGGCCATCGTCCGCCGACGGCTGAGCGCCCTGCTGGAGTGAGCGAGTCGACCACCCCGCCAGCTAGTCGACCACCACGCGGACCTCGTCGCCCTGCACCTGGACGGGGTAGGCGCGCACCCCGGTGAGGGCGGGAGGCATCAGCACGGCGCCGGTGCGGATGTCGAACTGGCTGCCGTGGCAGGGGCAGGTGACGGTGAACCCCTCCAGCGCCCCGTCGCCGAGCGGGCAGCCGCGGTGGGGACAGGTGTTGTCGATGGCGTACCACCCCTCCGCGGTCCGGAAGAGCGCTACGGCCTGACCCGCGGCCTCCACCACCCGGCCCTCACCGGGCTGCAAGTCGGACGTGCGGGCAACGGGGACGGACGCCATCGCTCCTGAGCGGTCGACGTCGCCACTCTTCGTCACACCCGGACGCCTTCCCTGTCGGACGCCGCGCCGTCATGGCCCGGGGGCTTCCCGTGCGCGTCGGCGTCGCCCGGAGCCGGGGGCACCTGCGCCGTGTTGCCTCAAAAGTAGGTGTTACCGAGCGCAAGGGTACTGCCTCAAAATTGCGGTTACCGTGGTGATGGCTCTGCTAGCCCATGTTTGACAGAAACCGACCTCGAGGTACCTTTGCCTGAGACCTCGCATCCTTTGAAACCCGCATCAGCACTGACTTTTCCTTCGTCCCC